>JBOHCP010000127.1:0-9963 GCA_050698875.1 Streptosporangiaceae bacterium
GAGCAGGACCGGGCCGAGCCCGGCCTGCGGGCCGAGCCCGGCGGCGGCGCGGCCGCGATCGCCGACCTGATGGCCGCCAAGCTCGCCGACCAGGAAAACCGATAACCGAGGCGACCCGACAGGTGTGACGAGGGTCGTAGCGGGGAACAAGCCTGGCGGCACCCCCGTCCGCCAATTACGGCTGCGCGCGCCGGTGCGTGCCGATTGCGGGGCCAGCTATGGGTCATGAGCCTGCCCGATGCCCGGACGGCCAGTTCGTCGTTACCAGACAGCGCACTGGGACGCGCCTCGCCGTGACGCTGTCCGGCCGTCTCGATCTGGACGGGGTGGAAGACCTGGCCGCGTGCGCGGACCAGATCTGCCGCAGCACCGTTCGCGCCGCCGTCTTCGACGTGGCCGCCCTGACGGCCGTCGACGAGGCCGGAGCCCGCACGCTCGCGGCGGCCTTCCGGTGCCTCGCCGCGCACGGCGTGGTCGCACGGGTCCGCGGTGTCGGCGGCGAGCTTGCGGCGATGCTTGACCGGCTCGGCCTCACGCTGCCGGCGCCTGCCCGGCCGGGGCACGCGACAGCCGCCGCCAGGACCGGAGCCGTGCTGGCACCTGCGCCGCCCTCAGCGGATCTGGTCGGCCTCGGCGTCGCAATCCTGGGCGCAGCCGGCGGAGTCGGCGTCCGGCACGCCGGCCGCGGCGATGGCGGTCATGATCTCGTTGAGCTGCCTGGCTTGCTCCGGGCTGATGCGGTCAAACAGCGACCGCCTGACCTGTTCGACGTGTGACGGCGCGGCCGCGGCGAGCGCGGCGAACCCGGCGTCGGTCAGCCGGGCGAACTGCCCGCGGCGGTCGGTCTCACACTCCAGCCGCTCCACCCACCCGCGCTCCTCGAGCCGCGTCACCGCGTGCGACAGCCGGCTCTTGCTGGACGTAGACGCCTCGGCGAGCTGACTCATCCGCAGCAACCGGTCCGGTGCCTCGGACAGCCGCACGAGGATCTCGTAGTAGCCATGCGGTACGCCCGAGTCCCGCTGCAACTGGCCCTCCACGGTCGCTAGCAGCGCGTGCACGCCGGCCAGGAACGCCCGCCACGTGCGCTGCTCCTCGGCCGTCAGCCACCGGACCTCGGATGTGACCGTCACGAGCACGAGTATAGCGCGGGTAGTTGAGCGTTTGACAACATTCGATGGGTCGTGATACTCAGTTGAGTGTTGAACAAACCTGCTCACCGGCACACACGTAGTTCACGCATCGGGAGTGATGACATTGACCGCACAGACCGCGCAGACGGGTATTCCCGGCTACGAGGCAGCAACCTGGACGATCGACCCGGTCCACTCCGAGGTCGGCTTCTCGGTCCGGCACATGATGGTCAGCAAGGTCCGCGGCCGCTTCACGAAGTTCAGCGGCGAGATCGTCACGGGAGCCGACCCGCTGCAGTCGTCGGTCCGGGCCGAGATCGACCTCAGCTCGATCGACACCGGGCAGGAGCAGCGCGACAACCACATCAGGTCAGCCGACTTCTTCGAGGTCGAGACGTACCCGACCATGACATACACCTCGCGCGGCATCCGGGTCAAGGACGGCGAGTACGTCGCGGACGGCGAGCTGACGCTCAAGGGCGTCACCAGGAACGTGCCGCTCCGGCTGGAGCTCAACGGCTTCGGTCCGGACCCGTTCGGCGGCTACCGGGCCGGCTTCACCGCTACCGGCGAGATCAACCGGCGCGACTTCAACGTCAGCTTCAGCGCGCCGATGGCCAATGGCGGCGTCGTGGTGGCGGACAAGATCCAGCTGCACCTGGAGATCGAGGCCGTCCGCGCCTGATCGCTGGCCGCGGCCCGCTCTCCGGGCCGCGCTTCGGGCCGGTGGCGGGCTGTGCAACAGGCAGCCGGCCACCGGACCTTCGCGGTCACTGCGGGTGAGCCCCGGCTCCGTTCGCCGCCCAAAGGGCCAGTAGTTCGGCCTCGCGCTCGGGTGCCAAGCCAGCGCCTGGCCTGGCGGGTACGGCGTCCGCGGCACGGATGTCGGCCACGGTCTGCCGCAGCGGGCGCGGGCTGAGCCCCGCAGCGAACGCGGCCGCCGGGCTCGCGGCGCTCAGATTGGCGCCCTCGCTGTCGCCTTCGGCCCACAGCGGCAGAGCGTTGCCGTCGACCCCCTGGGCCACCAGGAACTCGCTGTCTACCCAGACCAGCTCCGTGCCCGCGGGTGCCACCTCGGCCGCGATCTCGGCCAGCATCTGGCCGAAACCGAACGGCGGCGCCTGGTTGACGGTGTGGAAGGTGCCCGTGATGGACCGCTCAAGCAGCGACACGATCCAGCTCCCCTGGTCCCTGGCGTCGATGAGCTGGATCGGGTCGTCCGGATGGCCGGGCGCGAGTACCCGGCCGCCCCTCGCTAGCCGGTCCACCCACCAGGTGAACCGGTAGCTGCGGTCGTACGGGCCGATCACGTACGTCGGCCTGACGATGGTGGTGCCCGGCCCGAACAGCTGCATAGCGGCTCGCTCGCAGGCTGCTTTCAGGCCGCCGTAGTTCTTGAACGTGATCTCCGTCTCCGTCGCGTCCTCGTCGCTGACTTCCGCGAGGGGAGCGCTCTCTGGGTAGTTCCAGGGCACCGCAGGGCTGTAGGCGGACACGCTGGAGATGAACACGTACCGGCCGCCCTGGCCGTCCAGCGCGGCGGCCAGCGCGCGCACTTGCCGCGGGAAGTACCCGCACACGTCGATCGTGGCGTCGAAGCGGTGGCCAGCGAGCGCGGACAGGTTCGTGTCACGGTCGCCAGTGAGATGGGTGGCCTGCGGGAACAGGCCGGGGCCGGTCTGGCCGCGATGCAACAGCGCGACGTCGTGATCGGCGTCGAGCGCCGCCTGCGCGATGTGCCGGCCCACGAACGCGGTGCCGCCGACGATGAGGATGCGCATCAGCTGGTCCCGGCCAACGCGGCAAGCTGCGCGGAAATGGTGCTGGCGGGCGGGAAGGTGAGGCCGACGAGCGTGACGTGCTTCCAGCGCAGCACCCCGTCGCCGTCGACGATGAACACCGATCTGCGCAGGCCAAGGCCACCGAGGGCGATGCCGTAACGCCGGCTCACGGCCAGCCCCTCGTCGGCGAGCAGCGGGAAGGCGAGCCCGTACTTGCGCGCGAACTGCTCGTGGCTCGCCAGGCCCTGCGGGCTGATGGCCCATACCTGCGCGCCGAACCCGGTGAAGCTCTCCAGGCCTGAGGTGTAAGAGCACAGCTGCTTGGTGCAGACCGCGGTGTTGTCGCCGGGATAGAACGCGAGCACGAGCGGCTGGCCGTGCTGCTGCGACAGCGTGTGCTCGGTCTGGCTGACCTGGCCATCGGTCAGCTCGACGCCGGGCAGGGTGAAGTCGGGCGGAACCTGGCCGATCTCGGGTGTCTTTGCCACGCGGCCAGAGTAATGCCGCGGTGGCGGGCGCGCTGCCGGCGGCCTGAGTAGCATTCCGGCCATGTCCACCTGGCCGGAGCCGGACCGCACAGCAATACCCCGCACGCCGCCCGACGAGCCGGCCAGCCTGGAGACGTGGCTGGACTACCACCGCGCCACGCTGCTCACGAAGTGCGCCGGGCTGGCGCCCGAGCAGCTCGCCCAGCGGTCCTGGCCGCCCTCGACGCTGTCCCTGCTCGGGCTGGTGCGGCACATGACGATCGTGGAGTCGTGGTTTCATCGCTTCGACTCGCTTGCGCTGGTCTACCAGCACATGATCGAGGAATACGCGCGCCACAACGGCCACGCCGACCTGCTGCGCGAGCGCATCGACGGGGTGACGGGCAGTTAGCGTGACCGAGCCGGGGGAGGGGTACCGGCTGTACCGCGAGCTGGCCGGCTGGTGGCCGCTCATCTCACCGCCGAGCGAGTACGCTGCCGACGCTGCCGTCATCGAGCGGGCGTTCGCCGAGGTGGCGCCGCCGGTGCAGACGCTGCTTGACCTCGGCAGCGGCGGCGGTCACGTCAGCCGCCAGCTCCATCGTGACCGGTCGGTGACGCTCGTCGACATCTCGGCCGACATGCTGGCGATGTCCCGGCAACTCAACCCCCATTGCCGGCACGTGCTCGGCGACATGCGCACGATCCGCCTCGGCCGACTGTACGACGCGGTGCTCGTCCACGACGCGGTGGACTACGTGACGAGCCAGGATGACCTCGCGCTGGTGATCGGCACCGCGGCCGCGCACTGCCGGTCGGGCGGCATGGCGGTGTTCGCCCCCGACCACACCGCCGAGACGTTCCGGCCGGGCAGCGGCGCGGGCGGCGGCCACGACGGCAGCGGCCGTCAGGCCAGCTTCACCGAGCGCACGGCCGATCCCGACCCAGCCGACGACTGGGTCCTGGCTGAGTACGAGTTCACGCTGCGCGACGCGGACGGCACGGTGACGGTCGTGCCCGAGGCGCACCGACTGGGCTCGTTTCGCCGGACCACGTGGCTCAGGCTGCTGACCGCGGCCGGGTTCACCGCAACGGCCCGCCAGCTGCTCGGCCCTGGCAGGGCACCGCGGGTGCTGTTCGTCGGCAGAACGGGCTCATCGGCCGGGCCGACTTGCTGTGGCGGCAGTTTCGCACCATCGCCGGGGTGGACGGCGCGCTGAAGTACGACGCTGACCCGGAGCGGGCGCGCTGGCAGCTCAGGGGCGACAAGGAGTTGCGGAAGGTCGGCTACGAGGTCGAGCATTTCGGGTGGCACGAGATCACCAAGGCCGGGCAGGAGGTCGGGAGCTCGCTCCTGGCCGCGTTCGCCCGCGGCCGTCAGCGCGGCGCGTCCGGATCGGCGGCCTGACCGGCAGCCGGCCCGCAGATCAGGCCCCACGGCTGGTCAGCACCCCTGGTGAGCACGATGATCGCGGTGCGGTCGCCGCGCAGCCGGAGCCGGCGGCGGATCAGCTCCACGTCCCCCAGCGAGGCCGCGGCGCCGGATGTCCGCCGCGCCGATGCCGGGCTCGCGCAGCCTGCGCGCCACGGCGCGCTCACGCCAGGGCATCGAGTCCGCGACCCGCAGCGTCCTGGCGAACGGCGTGCTGACGCTCCTGTCCGGGGAGGGGAACGCGGTCAGCGGGTCTTGCTGCCATGCGCCAGGCTCCCGGCCGAGTTCCCGCACCAGGCCAGCTCTTGTCACGGCCGGATTCGGATCGAGCAGGTACTCACCAGGGTCGGCGACCGGTACCGGCTCGTCCGGCCTGGCGACGAGCGTTGCGCCGGCGGGCAGAACCGTGGCCAGGCGCGGCGTGGTGGCGAACGCCGGTGACCACAGCAGCGCCTCCTTCAGCGCCCGTCCGGTGGCCACGAACTCCGCCTCCCAGCCGGCCTGGACGAATTCGGGGCCCAGGCCAGGCGCGGCCTTGATGCAGACTCGCGGGACCTGACGGGCGAGGGCACAGCACCAGCCGAGCGGCGGCTCACTGTCCCCGGCCCGCAGCCGGCGCCCGGCGACCCGTCGCGACGGGTCGACGAAGACCGCAGCCACCGGGGCACCGCGCGGACCGCCCTAGCGCAGATGGCGCACGTCGCCGCGGACAAGTGCCACGTCGGTTTTGGCTGCGAGCCCGCCAGTGTTGTGGCCAGCGAACCGCAGCGCGTCCAGGTCGGTGTCGACGCCGACCACCCGGCGTGCTCCAGCGGCGAGGGCGGTCAGGTTACCGCCAATGCCGCAGCACAGGTCGGCAACCAGATCGAGGCAGGCGAACCGGCGCGCTGTGCGCGGCGGTCAGCTCCGACGACGCCTGCTCCAGGCCCGCCCTGGTGAACAGCATGTCGTCGGCGCGGCTGAACTTCTCTCGGGCCGCCGCCCGCAGCGCCTGCTGGGTCAGGGCGGCGGCGACCGGGCCCGGCGGATACTCCGCCTGCAGCTCCGGCGCCAGTGCCAGCGCCTGGTCGGGCGTTACCGCAACGCCGCGCAGCCGGTCGAGAAGCCGCGCGCCAGCGGGCGACAGCAGCACGTCAGCGTGGCTCACCGGCCCATCATTGCCGCCGGAGCGGAGCGCGCGCACGCGAGCCGGCCTGGGCGAGCCCGCTCAGTAGGACGTCCTACTATCGGGGGCATGAGCGTTGATTTCCCGGCCTACGCCCTGTCCGACGAGCACGTGGCGCTCCGCGAGTCGGTGCGCACGCTGGCCGAGGAGAAGATAGCGCCGCACGCCGCGCAGGTGGACGAGCTGGCGCAGTTCCCGCAGGACGCGCACGATGCGCTGGTCAAGGCCGACCTGCACGCGGTGCACATTCCCGAGGAGTACGGCGGCGCCGGAGCCGACGCGATCGCCACCGTCATCGTCATCGAGGAGGTGGCGCGGGTCTGCGCCTCCTCCTCGCTGATCCCGGCGGTGAACAAGCTCGGCACGGTGCCGTTGCTGCTGTCGGCCTCGGAGGAGGTCAAGCGGCGATTCCTGCCGCCGGTGGCGAGCGGGGCGGCGATGTTTTCCTATGCGCTGTCGGAACCCGAGGCGGGATCCGACGCGGCCGCGATGAAGACCAGGGCGGTGCGGGACGGCGACAGCTACGTGCTGACCGGGACCAAGCGGTGGATCACCAATGCGGGCGTCTCGAAGTACTACACCGTGATGGCCGTCACTGACCCGTCAGCCGGCGCCAGCGGCATCTCGGCGTTCGTGGTCGACGCCGACGACGAGGGTTTCACCTTCGGTGCGCCGGAGCACAAGCTCGGCATCAAGGGGTCTCCGACCAGGGAGCTGTACTTCGACGGCTGCCGCATCCCGGCCGACCGCATCGTCGGGGCGGAGGGAACCGGCTTCCGGACGGCGCTGGCGACGCTCGACCACACCCGGATCACCATCGCCGCCCAGGCGCTCGGCATCGCGCAGGGCGCCCTCGACTACGCGACCGGCTATGTCAAGGAGCGCAAGCAGTTCGGCAGAGCGATCGCCGAGTTCCAGGGCCTGCAGTTCATGCTGGCGGACATGGCCATGAAGATCGAGGCAGCGCGGCAGCTCACCTACGCCGCGGCGGCCAGGTCGGAGCGGGCCATGCAGGGTGCCACAGAGCCCGACCTGACCTTTATCTCGTCGGCGTGCAAGTGCTATGCCTCGGACGTGGCGATGGAGGTCACCACCGACGCGGTGCAACTGCTCGGCGGGTACGGCTACGTGCATGACTACCCGGTCGAGCGGATGATGCGCGATGCCAAGATCACCCAGATCTATGAGGGAACGAACCAGATCCAGCGCATGGTGATGGCCAGACAGCTGCTGAAGTAGCGCGGCGGTCGGCGTTTCCGCTGGTCAGCGGCCTGGGTCTGGGTGGTGCCTCGCCCATGCGGGCGGGTCTGCAGGCCGGTCATCGGGGCTGGACGGCTCGGCGCTTTGCCCGTCGTTCCCGGTTGGTTCCCGTCGTTTCCCAACGCGGTGCTGGATCCGTGCTGACCCCTGGGCGATCATGGTGTGCATATCTCGGCGCGGCGTCCGCGGCCGTAGTGTCGTTGCTGCAAGCTGTCTGACGGAACTGAGTTCACCTGGACGGCGGAACCGGATGCGGTGTCGCTAGATACACCGTATGGAGTCGCTTGAAGCAGACAGGCACTCCTGATAATGAGCGGTCTGTAAAACCGTCGGCTCAGCCTACGTTGGTTCGAACCCAACGCCTGGACACAATGTGATCTCTCAGGACATCGAGGACACCGCGAACCTGCGTTAGGTGCGCGCGGTGTTCGTCGTCTGGGGCCGGCGGGTTTTCCGGTGGGCTGGTAGTCGCGGCTGGGGTCGAGGGTGAGTTCGCGGAGGAGCTCGCCGGTGGCCTTGGCGATGATCCGGATGTTCAGGTCCTGGGTGAGGATGAGGACGCCGGTTCCGGCGTGGGCGCGGCCGACGCCGATGTGGTGAAGCTTTCCGGCGTGGCGGAGGCTGACGGTGCCGACGGCCCAGATCTTGTCGGTGCGGACGCGGTCGTGGGTGTCGGCGGCGCGGTCGCCAGGGCTGGCCCTGGGCCGGGCGGCGTAGGCAGTGGCAGGGGTCGCCCGCTGCGGCAGGGAGCGGTGCAGCCGGGTGTTGTAGTAGGCGGTGAACCAGTCCAGCTGGGCCTGCAATAGGGCGAGGGTGGCGGCCGGCGGCTGGCGGGCGAGCCATTTCTTGAGGGTCTGGTGGTAGCGCTCGACCTTGCCGCAGGTCTGCGGTAGGCGCGGGAGTGCCGGAATCTGATGTGCAGGGCGGCCAGCTCGATCTCCAGGGCGACGCGGCCGTGGCCGCGGGGCTTGCCGGTGAACACCGCGCCGTTATCCGACAGCATCGAGGCCGGCAGGCCGTGAGCGGCCGCTGCGGCCCGGAAGACGGTGACCACGTCGGCGGCCTTGAAGGTGAGCCGGGCCGCTGAGGCAGTCAGCAGCCGGGAGTGGTCGTCGATGACGTTGAGGATCTCGGTCGCGGTGCCGTCAGCCAGATGCCAGTGCGTGGTGTCCAGCTGCCACCGCTCGTTGGGCTGGTCGGCCTGGAACCGAACATAGGAGTGGCGGGGCCGCTTGCGCGGCGCATGGACCCTGTTGGTTAATTCGAGTTCAGGCGGCGAGGCTGAGTTCGAGTCGCTGCAGGTGGCTGGTCCGGGTTCGGTCGAGGGGCCTGCCGGTCTGCCAGGCGTCGAGCCGGATGAGGTTGATGGCGGTGGCGGCGATGATGTGCTCGAGGGTGGTTTTGGGCAGGCCGAGGTAGCGGGCGCGGCGGATGGCGGTGACGTGGGTGGCCTGGGCCATGGTGCCCTCCACCCCGGCGCGGATCTTGTACCGGTCTTTCCACTGCTGGCTGTCTTGCCCGGCGCGGGCGGCGGTGACGGCGTCGTGGACCTCGCGGGGGCGCAGCGACAGCTGGCGGCCCGACCGGGCCGAGCGGGTGCACAGGTCCTTTGCCGGGCAGGCCTGGCAGGCGGCCTTGTCGAACCTGACCACGATCGCCTCGGTTCCCCGCTGGCGGCACCTGCTCCACCTGGTACTGGCGACTCCCTGGGGGCAGGTGACCTGCTGGTGGTCCCAGTCGATGGTGAACGCCGCCGTGGTGTATCCGCCGGAGCGGGCCTGCGGTGAGGTGTCAGCCAGTAGCGGGCCGAGCAGGGTGATACCGCGGGCGCGGGCATCGAGCAGCAGGTCGGCGGAGGTGTAGCCGGCATCGACGGCGTGCTCGCCGGGCAGCAGGCCGACCGCGGCGAGCTGGTCGTGGATCGGTGCGGTCATCGCGACGTCGGGCACGCTGGCCTCGGTGGTGGCCACGTTCGTGATCAGGTTCGGGGCCGCGGGCCGACCGGTGTCCGGGTCGTCGTCGGCGGCCCGGCTGCAGGTCTCGGTGAAGTGGGCCTTGTACCCGGTCCAGCCCTTGCCGCGCTTCTCGGAGTAGCGGGCATCGGTGTCATAGGGGGAGACGATGGCGAGTCTGCCCGGCGGGAGGCCATGCTCGCTGGCCTCCCGCCGGATCACCTGCTCCCCGCGTTCATCAGTGACGCGGTAGTACTGCTGGATCCAGACCTGCCGGAGCGTCTCGAGCGCGGGCAGCCCGGCCAGCCAGCCCGGGGCACCGGGCTCATGCACGGCTTCCAGCAGGTGGTAGCCGTCCTTGCCGTACTGGACGGCCAGGGCCTTGCGCCGGGCCTCGGCCTCGGGCAGCCGCAGGTTATCGATGCGCTGACCGTATACCTGCTGCCAGGAGGCGTCGATGACGCCGGCCAGCCAGTCCGGCGCGGCGGCGGCCAGGGCCTCCAGCGCCGCCCGCACGGTCTCCCCGGCCAGCTCCAGCCGGTTCAGGCCCCGGATCCGGCCCAGCACATGGGTGGAGTCGGTGCGCTGCGGCCCGCCGGCCGTCACCAGGCCCAGCCCTTTGAGCCGGGCCAGCAGCGACTCCAGGATCCTCGCCTCCAGGCTGCCGGCCACCAGCCGCGAGCGGAACTCGCTCAGCACGCTGAAGTCGAAGCCCTCATCCTCCAGGGACAGGCCCAGGCAGTACTTCCAGTCCAGCCGGCCCCGCACCGCGT
>JBOHCP010000128.1:0-9962 GCA_050698875.1 Streptosporangiaceae bacterium
CAGCCGGCCGCCGCGGCCGCCGCGGCCGCTCCTCGCGCCCGAGGCGGAGAACCAGCGCCGCTAGTTCGGTGTCGGCGGCGCGGTTGCCGCTGGCGGCCGCCGCCTGGCCCATCGCGGCCACCAGCTCGCCGTCCAGCAGGATCGGCAGCAGCGTCGAGCTGATCCAGTCCGCGGAGAGGTCGGCGTCGTCGATGATGAGCCCGCCGCCTGCTTCCTCGATCGGCTCGGCGTTCAGCCGCTGCTCGCCATTGCCGTGCGGCAGCGGAACATAAGCGGCCGGCAAGCCCACGGCGGTGAGCTCGGCGCACGTCATCGCGCCCGCCCGGCACAGCGCGAAGTCGGCCGCGGCGTAGCCAAGCTCCATCCGGTCCAGGTACGGCAGGACGACGTAAGGTACCGGGCCGGGCGGCACGGCCACCTCGGCGTTCTTGGGCCCGACCACGTGCAGCACCTGGACGCCGGCGGCGCGCAGCAGCCCGGCCGCGTCGAGCACCGTCCGGTTCAGCGAGGCAGCGCCCTGCGAGCCGCCGGTGACCAGCAGCACCGGCAGGTCAGGCTGCAGGCCGAAGTGCGCGCGGGCCTTGTCGGCCAGCGCCAGCCGGTCCAGGCCGGAGATCTGCCGCCGGATCGGGATGCCGAGGTACCTGCCGTGCGGCAGCCGGGTGCCGGGCTGCCCGGTGTAGACGTGCCGGGTGAGCAGGGCGCCGATCCGGTTGGCGAGGCCTGGCCTCGCGTTCGCCTCGTGCACGACGATGGGCAGCCTGGCCCGCCAGGCGGCCAGATAGCCAGGGGTGGCCACGTAGCCGCCCAGGCCGACCAGGACGTCCGCGTGCACCTGGGACAGGATCTCCGCGGTGGCGCGGACGGCGGTGCGCAGCCGGCCAGGCACCGAGGCGAGCTCGGTCGTGAGGCCCCGCGGCAGCGGCACCGGCGGGATCAGCGCGAGGTCGTAGCCTCGCATCGGCACCAGCCTGGTCTCGAGCCCGCGCTCGGTACCCAGGCAGGTGATCACCGTCGCGGGCGCTGCCAGGCGCAGCGCGTCCGCGAGCGCCAGCGCGGGCTCGATGTGCCCGCCGGTCCCGCCGCCCGCGATGACGACGCTTACGGCCATCGGCACCTCACCTTCGTCAACCGGGGCTACCTTACTGGGGCGGATGTTCCTTGTGCCCGCGCCTTCCCCGGTCGCCCGCCCTGGCCGGCCGGGATCGCCGCGGCGCCGCGGCCGAGGCCAAGACGGCGCAGCAGCCGCAACGGCGTCGGGGGACCCGCGGCCGCGAGGGCCTGAGCCGCGCCCGGCTCGGTCCGTGCGAATGCCATCAGCATGCCGAGCGCCACCAGGCTAGCCAGCAGCGAGGACACGCCCGCCGAGATGAGCGGCAGCGGCACGCCGCTGATCGGCAGCAGGCCGAGCACGGCGCCCATGTTGACCATGGCCTGCACCACCAGCCAGACCGTGATCGCGCCCGCCGCCAGCCGCGAGAACGCGTCCGGCGCACGCCGGGCGATCCGCAGCCCGGCAAACGCGATCCCGCCATACAGCGCGACGACGCAGACGGTGCCGACGAGGCCAAGCTCCTCACCGAGGATTGCGAAGATGAAGTCGGTCGGGCTGTTGGGCACCCAGCCCCACTTGGCCCGGCTGGCGCCTGTGCCCACCCCGAACAGGCCGCCTGAGCCGAGCGCGTCCTTCCCCTGGATGAGCTGGTAGCAGCTCAGCGTCTGGCAGCTGGGCGAGTGCGCGGAGAAGAAGGCGGTGATCCTGGCCAGCTCGTAGGGGTGCACGGCGACGACGATGAGCAACACGAACGCCATCAGGCTGGCCATGCCGACGAGCAGCTTGCCCGGCGCACCGATGATCCACAGCAGCGCCAGGAAGATCACCAGCAGCAGGAACGTGGTGCCGAGGTCCTTGCCGAGCACGACCAGCAGGCTCAGCAGCGCGGCGCCAGGCAGCAGCGGAATCAGCACGTGCCGCCAGTCGGTCAGCTGCCCGAGCCGGTCCTTGCGCGCGAGCAGGTCGGCACCCCACACCACGAGCGCGAGCTTGGCCAGTTCTGAGGGCTGTACCTGGGTGCCAGCCACGATCAGCCACCGCTTCGCGCCGTCCACCTCGACCCCGAACAGCAGCACAAGCGCGACACCGACCAGCGCAGCGAGCAGCAGCGGGTACGCGCACGCGCGAAACAGCCGCGGCGCGGACCTGGCGGCCAGCCACATCAGCGCCAGCCCGACCACGGCGCCCGCTAGCTGCTTCTCGAACATCGAGTAGGCCGGATAGCCGTTGTCCAGGTCGTATGCGGTGCCCGCGGACAGCACCATCATCAGGCCCACGGACAGCAGCAGCAGGGTGCACCCGAGGATCAGGTAATAGGACGCCAGCGGCTTGTCCAGCAGGGTCGTCAGCCGCAGCGCCGCGTCCCGCAGCCTGCGGGTCCCCGCCAGCGCGGCCGCGTGCGCCGCGTCCCAGTCCGGCAGCCGCAGGCCGGCCGGGCGGGCAGCGTCGGCGCCGGTGGTATCGACCGACGGCGCGCCGCTCACCGGCGATCCGGGTGCGCTGCCAGCCGTCGTACGGCGGCCGCGAACGCGTCGCCGCGCGCCTGGTAGTCACGGAACATGTCCCACGACTGGGCGGCCGGCGCCAGCAGCACCGTGTCGCCGGGTCGCGCGACCGCCGCTGCCTGCGCCGTCGCCTGGTCCATGACTCCAGTGTCGGCGCTGGTGAGCTCCGTGACCGGGACATCAGGCGCGTGTCGCGCCAGCGCGCGGGCGAACCTGACCGCGTCGGATCCTATGAGCACGACAGCGCGCAGCCGGGGTGCCGCCGCGGTCACGATCGCGTCCAGGTCAGCGTCGCTGCCGCGAAACAGGCCGCCCGCGATCCACACGATGGCGGGGAACGCCGCGAGTGACGCGGCCGCAGCCGCCGGATTGCTCGCCTTCGAGTCGTCCACGAACGCCACCCCCGCGAGCTCGGCCACTAGCGCGATGCGGTGCGGCTCGGGCACGAAGGCGGCCAGGCCCGCGGCAACCGACGCCGGCTGGTCGCCGAAGGCACGGGCCAGGGCGGCGGCGGCGAGCGCGTCTGCCACGTTGTGCGGCGCAGCCGGGCGGACGCAGCTGACCTCGGCGAGCGCGACACCGTCGGCACCGTCGGCACCGTCGGCACCGTCGGCACCGAACGCCCGGTCAAGCAGCCGGCCTTCGGCCACACCAAGCTCACCGGGTCCTGGCCGCCCGAGCCGGAACGCCACCTTCCGGGCGGCCGGACCGCGCCCGGCGAGCCCCGACAGCGCGGGCGTGCGGGCGAGCGCCGCATCGGCCATCGCCACCGTGGCCGGGTCGTCGGCGTTGCACACCGCGATGGTGCCAGGCGCGAAGATCCTGGCCTTGGCCGCGGCGTACGACTCGATGTCGTCATGCCAGTCCAGGTGGTGCGCCGCCAGGTTGAGCACCACGGCGGCGATGGGCGCGATGGTGACGCTCCAGTACAGCTGGAAGCTGGACAGCTCGACCGCGACGACCGGGAAGGGCTGCGGATCGGTCACCACGGCCAGGATCGGCAGGCCGACATTTCCGGCCGCGACGCTGCGGTGCCCGGCGGCGGCGAGCATGGCGGCGAGCATCCGCACGGTCGTGGTCTTGCCGTTGGTGCCGGTCACACCCAGCCACTGCTGGCGGCTTCCGTCGGCCAGGGCAGGCCGCAGCCGCCAGGCGAGCTCGACGTCGCCGATCACTTCCGCGCCGGCGGCCAGCGCGGTCGTCAGCAGCGGCGTGTCGGGGCGCAGGCCCGGCGAGGTCACCACCAGGCCGGCGCCGGCTGGCAGGCTCGCGTCCTGGCCTAGTTCCGCCGGACCGAGCCGGACGTGCACGCCCTGCCTGGCGAGCCGCGAGGCCAGGTCCTGGCGCTCGGCGTCGTCGCGGGAGTCGAGCGCGGTCACGGTCACGCCGCGGCTGGCCAGTACCGAGACCACCGACTGGCCGGTCATGCCGAGCCCGGCCACGATGACGTGCTCGCCCTCGAGGCCGCCGGGCCCGGTCAGCGCTTCGTCGTCGCGGAGCTGGCTCATCGGGTCAGATCACCAGCCACTCGGCGTAGAAGATGCCCAGGCCGAGCGCGATACACAGGCCGCAGATGAGCCAGAACCTGATCACGATCGTGGTCTCGGCCCAGCCGAGCATCTCGAAGTGATGATGCAGCGGCGTCATCTTGAGTACCCGTATCCCTCGTCCGGTTCTGAGCCTGGTCACCTTGAAGACGCTCACCTGGATGATCACCGACAGCGTGATGATCGTGAACAGCCCGCCGAGGAGCACGAGCAGCAGCTGCGTCTTGGTGCAGACGGCGAGGCCAGCGATCACGCCGCCGAGGGCCAGCGACCCGGTGTCGCCCATGATGATCTTGGCTGGCGGCGCGTTCCACCAGATGAAGCCGAAGCACGCGCCGAGCACGGCAGCCGCGACCACAGCCAGGTCGAGCGGGTCCCTGATCTGATAGCACTGCCGGGACAAGAACGTGGTGCAGTCGTTGCGCTCCTGCCAGATGCCGATGAGCACGTAGGCGGCGAGCACCAGGACGGTCGCCCCGGTGGCCAGCCCGTCGAGGCCGTCGGTGAGGTTCACCGCGTTCGAGAAGCCAGCGATGATGATGACCACCCAGACCACGAATGGCAGCGTGCCGAGCGCCGGACCGAAGTCGCGCAGGAACGACAGGTGCGCGTCGGCCGGAGTCAGGGCGTAGCCGTCGGGGTGCTGCAGCACTTCGAAGGCAAACACCGCGCCCACGACGATCTGGCCGGCCAGCTTCGCGCCGCTGCGCAAGCCCACGCTGGTCTGCCGGTAGATCTTGATGAAGTCGTCGATGAAGCCGACGAGGCCAAGTCCCACCATCAGGAACAGCACCAGCAGGCCGGAGGCGCTCATCGGCTCGTGCGTCGCGACATTACCGACCACGTAGCCGGCCACCGACGCCAGCACGATGACCGCGCCGCCCATGGTGGGGGTGCCGCGCTTGGTCTCGTGGGTCTTCGGTCCGTCGACCCTGATGGGCTGGCCGTAGCCCTGACGGCGCAGCACCGCTATCACCAGGGGCGTACCGAACAGCGCCAGCAACAGCGAGACCGCCCCGGCGACGAGAATGGTCTTCAACTGCCCGGCCTCGCTTCGCCGTCGAGCGGCTGCTCGCCGGTGAGCGCCAGTGCCACCCGCTCCAGGTGCAGGGAGTGCGAGGCTTTCACCAGGACGACGTCACCGTCCCGCAGCCGCTCCCGCAGCGTGCCCACGGCCGCCGCCGCGTCCGGCACGTGAGCCAGCTCGCCCTGCCAGCCGGGCACCCCCCTCGCACCGGCCAGCATCGGCGCCGCCTGCTCGCCCACGACGATCAGGCCCGCGAGGCCGGCTCCGGCCGCCTGCGCCCCGATCTGCTCGTGCATCAGGTCGGCGTCGTCGCCGAGCTCGGTCATGTGACCGAGGACGGCAAAGCCCCGACGGCCGCGCGCCATGGCGGCCAGCGCCGCGATCGCCGCGCGGACCGAGTCAGGATTGGCGTTATAAGCGTCGTTCACGACCGTGACGCCGTCCGGGCGCCGCGTCACCTCCATCCGCCATCGGCTGCGCGCCACGGCAGCCGACAGGCCGGCGCCGACATCGGCGACCGGCATGCCAAGCTCGATCGCGAGGGCCGCGGCGGCCAGCGCATTGTGCACGTGATGCTCGCCGTACAGCCGGAGCCGCACCGGCGCCGACCCGGCCGGCGTGACGAGCGTGAAGCCGGCCCGGCCGGCCTCATCACAGCGCACCCCGACGGCCCGCACCTGCGCGCCAGCCGACCGGCCGAACGTCACTACCTCGGCGCTTGTCATGGCGGCCATGGCCGCGACTCGCTGGTCGTCCGCATTCAGGACGGCGACGCCGCCCCGCGGCAACGCGGCCGGCAGCTCGCCCTTGGCCGCCGCGATCGCATCGAGGCCGCCGAATTCTCCGGCGTGCGCGTGCCCGACGCACAGCACGGCACCGAGCCGCGGCGGCGCGATCTGGCACAGCTGCGTGATGTGCCCGGGTCCGCGCGCGGCCAGCTCCGACACCAGATACCGGGTCTGGCCGGTCACCCGGAGCACCGTCAGCGGATGGCCGATCTCGTTGTTGAACGACTCACGCGGCGCCACGGTCGGGCCCAGCGTCTCGACCAGCTGCGCGGTCAGGTCCTTGGTGGTCGTCTTGCCCGCCGACCCGGTGATGCCGACCACGGTGAGAGCAGGCAGCCGGTCGACGACGACTCGGGCCAGCGTGCCGAGCGCCGCCTGGACGTCAGGCACGATCAGCGCTGGCCACCCGGCCGGCCGGGTGGCCAGCACGGCCACGGCTCCGGCGCGCACCGCCGCGCCGGCGAACGCGTGCCCGTCGGTCCGGCTGCCTGGCAGCGCGGCAAACAGGCTGCCGGGGCCAGCCTCGCGTGAGTCGATCACCACCGGCCCCGTCACCAGCGCGGCCGGGTCGGGCGCGTCCGCGAGCAGCGCGCCAGTTGCTCGCGCTACCTCGGCCAGCGACAGCGGGATCACGCCTCCGCCAGCAGGTTCGCCGTTCCGCAGCCCTGATTGCGGTCCCCGAGGCGGCACTGCAGGGCCGCAGCGGCGACTTCACGGTCGTCGAAGGGAATCACCGTGCCGGCCACGTACTGGCCCTGCTCGTGACCCTTGCCCGCGATCAGCACGACGTCACCCTTGCCCGCATTGCCGACAGCGGCCGCGATCGCGGCGGCCCGGTCGGGCTGGACAACGACCTGAGCGCGGTCCCGCTTGGGCACCTCGACGGCGCCTGCCAGCATCTCGGCAAGGATCGCCAGCGGGTCCTCGGACCGTGGATTGTCGCTGGTCAGAATCGCCATGTCGGCGAGCCTCGCGGCCGCCGCTCCCATTGGCTTCCGCTTGCCCCGGTCCCGGTCTCCGCCGCATCCGACCACGATCACCAGGCTGCCCTGGGTCACCGGGCGCATCGCCCCGAGCAGTGCTTCCACCGCGCCGGGCTTGTGCGCGTAGTCCACGAGCACGGTGAAGTCCTGGCCGCGATCGACCCGCTCGAGTCGTCCGGGCGGGCCCGGGCTGGCCGCGACGCCCGCCACCGCGTCGGCCAGGCCCACGCCGGCCTCGACCAGGGCCACGATCGCCGCCAGCGCGTTGGCGACGTTGAAGTCGCCCGGCAGCGCGACCGCTGCGTCAGCCGCCACCCCGCCCGGCCCGATCACCCGGAACGTCGAGCCGTCGGCGCCCAGCCGCACGTCGGCGACTCGCCAGTCGGCAGCCTCGCGCCCGTGCGCCGAGAACGTGGTCACCGGGATGGCGGCCCGCGCGGCGAGCTCGCGGCCGCGCTGGTCGTCGACGCAGATCACGCCGGCCCTGGCGTACCTCGGCGTGAACAGCGCGGCCTTCGCTGCGAAGTACTCGTCCATGCTGGCGTGGAAGTCCAGGTGGTCCTGGGACAGGTTGGTGAAGACGGCGACGTCGTAGTGCGTGCCGGCGACCCGGCCGAGCGCCAGCGCGTGGCTGGACACCTCCATCGCCGCAGCGCCGACCCGCCGCTGCACCATCGCCGCGAGCAGCGCCTGCAGGTCAGTGGCCTCCGGGGTGGTGAGCGAGCTTTCCTGGGCCGCAGCGCCGATCCGTGTCTCGACCCCGCCGATGAGACCCGTCTGGTATCCGGCCGCCCGCAGCCCGGACTCGACCAGGTACGACGTGGTGGTCTTGCCGGCCGTGCCGGTGACGCCGACGAGCAGCAGCCGGTCCGACGGCCCGCCGTAAATCCAGGCCGCGACCTCGCCCAGCCGGGACCGCGGATCGGCGACCACGAACACCGGCAGCCCGGCCGCGACAGCGGCCCGGCGGCCAGCCGGATCGGTCAGCACCGCCACTGCTCCGGCCGCTGCCGCATCCGCGCAGAACCGCGCGCCGTGCACGGTGGCGCCGGGCAGCGCGGCGTACAAGTCACCGCGGCGGACCGCACGGGAGTCGTGCGTGACGCCGGTCAGCCCGGCCCGTGCGCCTGCCGGCTGGGCGTCCGCGGCGCGCAAGCCAAGCAGCGCGGCGAGCCCGGCCAGCGGTCGGGTGGCGACGTGTTCGGGGCGGAAGGCCACTGGCACGGGCAGAGGTTACCTCCCCTCACGGCGCCGTGAGTCTGATATAAGGTGCCTTGGCATAGTCAGGGGCGATCTTCATGGTCTGCAGCGCGAACTTCATCACGTCGTAGAAGGCCGGACCAGCAACCTCGTCCCCGTAATACTTACCCCGCGGGTCCTGGATGTTCACGGCGACGACGAGCTGCGGGTTGTCGGCCGGCGCGATGCCAATGTAGCTGGAACCATACTGGCAGAGGCAGTTGCCGAGGCCGGCGTCGGAGACCTGCGCCGTGCCCGTCTTCGCCGCCACCGAGTAGCCCGTGATCAGCCCCGAGTCCTGCCCGACCTGGGCGTCCACCCCCGGCACCTGCTGCAGGATGGTCATCAGCTCGCTGGCCGTGCTTGCCTTGATGACACGCCTGCTCGCCGGGGGCGGCGCCGGGGTGAACTGCCCGGTCGCGCTCGTCGTGCCCGCCACGAGGGTGGGCTGCACCCGGACACCGCCGTTGGCGATGGTGGCGTAGACACTGGCCATCTGAATAGCAGTCACGCCGAGGCCCTGGCCGAAGGAGTACTCAAACTCGTTGTCGCCCCAGTAGCTGGGGCTGCCGGGGGCGGCGAGCAGACCCGCGCTCTCTCCTGGCAGGCCGAGGCCGCTGGCCGAGCCGAGCCCGAAGGCGCGCAGGTAGTCATACTGCTGCTGCTGCGTGATGTGCTGCACCACCTGCACCATGCCGACGTTGCTCGAATTCGCCAGGATCCCGGCGATCGTGTAGCGCACCGTCGGGTGCGCCTCGGCGTCATGGAAGGTGTACTTGCCTTCGATGGTGATCTGCGGCGGGATCGTGTAGGGGCTCATCGGTGTCTGCCCCCCCTGCTCAAGGGCGGCCGCAACCGACACGGGCTTGAGCGTGCTGCCCGGCGCGAACACGTTGGCGACGCCGATGTTGCCCGTGCTCGCCAGGCTCGACACCGCTGCCGGGTTGAAGCTCGGCCACTGCGCCATCGCCAGAATCGCGCCAGTCTCGGGCTCCATGACGACGATCGAGCAGTTCAGCGCCTGCGTCTGCGCCACTCGCTGCTGGCAGACCTGGTCGGCTTCGTACTGGATGTCGGACTGGATGGTGAGCCGCAGGCCGCGGGCCTGGACAGCCGGTGTCACGTCGGTCTCGGTGTCGGGGATCGGCTCGCCGTCGGCGCCCTGCTCGACGTACTCGCTGCCGGGCCGGCCAGCCAGCATCGAGTTGTACTCCTGCTCGAGACCCTGCACGCCGGTCAGCGAGCCAGTCTGGTGCTCGGTGGTGAATCCGACGAGGGGCGCGGCCAGGTCGGCGTTGGGATAGCTGGTCGTGTAGCTCGGCGTCATGTCAATGCCAGGCAGCCCGAGCGCGGCGATCCGGTCGGCGACGGCTACCGACACGCCGCTGGCCAGTACCTGGTATTCCGGGCTCGACGGATGGTTCAGCAGGTGCTCCATGGCGGCCGCGGTCAGCTTCAACGGTCCGGCCAGCCGGGCCGCGATGCCAGGCCGCCTCGCCGTGGGGATGAGCTTGGGATCGGCGAACACGGTGTCCGTCTGCACCGTCATCGCCAGAACCGCGCCGTCGCTGGTGCTGATCGCGCCACGGACGGCGGGTATCGGGACGACCGCGGGCGGGTGCTGCTCTGCGGAGTCGGTCTTGTAGGCGGCGGAGTCGAAGCCTTCGACCTGCACCAGCCGGCCCGCGAAGATCGTCAGCGCGAACACGATGCACAGCAGCGCGATCCGCAGCCGCCTGGCCGGGCTGCCGCGCTGCAGCAACGGCCGCCGCGCCAGGCGCGCCGACCGGGCCGCCTGCCGTGGCCGGTACCCAGAACC
>JBOHCP010000129.1:0-9948 GCA_050698875.1 Streptosporangiaceae bacterium
TGCACCTGGGGGTCGAACACCGCCAAACCGCCAGCCGCCGCGCGCAGCGCCCTGGCGATGTCGGCGCGGTCGGCATCCTTGGTGAGGTAGCTGCGCGCGCCGGCCCGCAGCGCGTCGAGGACGCTGGCGTCGTCGGCGTACGTGGTGAGCACGACGACGGCGACCTCCGGGTGCTCGACGGTGAGCGCCCGGGTGGCGGCGATACCGTCGAGCACCGGCATGTGCAGGTCCAGGAGGATCGCGTCCGGGTGCTGCTCGGCCACCAGCCGCACCGCCTGCTCACCGTCGGCGGCGGCGCCGACGACCTCGATGTCGGGGAGTCCGTCGAGCAGCAGCACCAGGCCTTCGCGGACGCTCGCCTGATCGTCGTCGACGACAATGCGCAGCGGCGCATCCGGGGCGCGGTCGGCGGTCGTCATGACGCCATGGTCTCAGGCTGGCTGACCGGCAGCTGCGCGGTCACGACCCACTGCCCGTCCCGGCTGCCTGCATCGAGGGTCCCCGCCAGCATCCGCAGCCGTTCCCGCATACCGGTCAGCCCATAACCGGCGTCGGCCGTGCGCACGCTCGCCGCGCCGTGCCGGCGACATTCGGCGCGAGGGCGTTACACACGACGAGCGTGACCTCTGGGTCGGCGTAGTCGAGGCGGACCGCGACGTGCTGGCCGGCGGCGTGCTTGGCGGCGTTGACCAGCGCTTCTTGCGCGACGCGCAGCAGCGCGATCGTGGCGTCCGGCGGCATCGGCTGCGGCGTACCGCCAATATCGAAGCTGACCGCGACTCCGTAGCGCTGCGCGTAGCTGTCGGTGACCTTCGCCAGCTCCTCATTGAGCGGCAGCGTGTCCGAACGCAGCGCCTGCACGGCCCGGCGCGTCTCCACCAGGCCCTCGGCGGCCATCCGCTGAGCGGCGGCCAGCAACTCCTCCGCCCGGTGGACGTCCTGCCGGTCGGTCAGCACCGACCGCGCCGCCTGGATCTGGATGCCGAGCGCGCCGAGCGAGTGCGCGAGCACGTCGTGGATCTCGCGCGCGATGCGGGTCCGCTCGTCGAGCAGATCGGCGCGGCGCTGCTCGGCCTCCAGTTGCTCGCGCTGGGCGAGTAGGGCGGCAGACTGCTCGGCCTGGATCCGGTAGACGCTCCAGTTGCGTCCGAGCAGCAGGCCGGAGGCGATCACCGGCGCCAGCCCGATGAGCAAGCTGTGACCGATGCCGAACGCCAGCCCGCTGACTTCGAACGCGAGGATGCCTGCCGAGGTCACCGCCACGCCCGCCGCCAGGCTGGCACTGCCGCCGGCCACAATCGCCGCTACCAGCGCAAAGGTCAGCAAGGCCAGCCCACCATTCCCGGCACCTGCCGCCGCTCCGGTAGCCAGGGCGATGACTCCGCACAGCACCGGGAGGCCACGCCCGCGGTAACGGGCCGCGCGGGGGGAGAAGTCCATCAGCGTCCAGGCCGCCAGGGCCAGGGCGGCGACCGCATAGCCCAGCGCCTGCATCAGCGTCGCGACCAGCCCGCGCGGCGGAGAGATGACGAACGCCAGCACGCCGAGCCAGGCGAAGCCGAGGCTGCGCGCCACCCAGTTGACCCCGCGCACCGCGCCTCCCGTGTCCGTATGTCTCGCTGGCCGCCGCAGCCCGAACAGAGCGCCGCGGTCGGCGGCCTAGCAGTCCGATGCTGCTCGCCGCGTCGCTCGCGACGCTACCCGGCGCACTGGGTGCCGGAGTCAGCCCGCGCGCTGACGGCCGGGCTTGCTCCGAAGGGCTGCGTGGTGCCGGCCGGTACCACGCACCCTGCCCCGGACCATGCCGGATACCGGGCCGTGCTCCGATTCGGCCAGTGGCCGCTGGCCGGCATGGTGGATTCATCAACCCGCTAGGACTCACCCGGAGGTCGTTATGCTCTCCCAGCTCATCGAAGCAATGATCGTCAACGGCGTGGTACTGGTGACGGTGCTGGCCAGTGACCTGGGCCCGGCCCGCAAGATCGGCCGGATGCGGCTGCTGCGCCCCGTGATCGCCGCCGCCGTGATCATCCCGATCTTCGTGTCCCGTCCCGTCGGGCACGGCTACGGCCTGGCGGTGGAGATCGCCGGGATCGTCGCCGGCCTGCTCGGTGGCCTCGGCGCCGCAGCGCTCATGCGGGTCGACCCCAGCCCGGCGACGGGCGCCGCGGTCAGCCGCGCAGCGTGGCCGTACGCGATCTTCTGGACCGTCGTCATCGGCGCCGGGGCCGCGTTCTCCTACGGCGCCGCACACTGGTTCACTGCCCCGCTGGTCGCCTGGTGCATTGCCCACCAGGTGTCCGAGGCAGCCATCGTCGACGGATTGATCTTCATGGCCATCGTGGTGATCGTTGCTCGCACCGGCGGCCTGGCGGTCCGCGCCGCGCAGCTGCCCCACGACGTGCCGACCGCGCAGCACGTCTAGCCCCTGCCGGGCGACACGCCGGGCAGCGGAACCAGTGCCTCCCCAAGTTCTACTGACCGCGTCGGTGGCGCTGAGCAAGACCGAGAACCTCGAGACCGGAGTGAGGTCGGCCAACCGGCCCGCCGGGCTGGACAGCGGCACGGCAGCCGCCACTTACACAGACCTGGTCGTGACCCGGATCGAGGCGCGGCGGCGGCGGATCTGGCAGAGCGGCTTTCGTGTCATCCAGGGCGGTGCTCGTAGAGCGCCGATCTCGACGCAAGGCGGACGGCGGCCGCAGCGGTCGCCGCCGACTTCGCCGCCGCGGGCAACGGGTTCATCGCCGGCAACCGGTCCGAGCCGGTCTGGCAGAACTGGGCGCGGCGGCTCGCCGACGAACTGCGATCACTCCTTGGCCAGCTCGGCGGGGGCGAGGCGTTCTCCAGGCCGCAGCCGCACCCGGCTGTGACGCAGCCGGCGCAGATCCGGCTTGTGCTCGACAGCTTCTGCTGGGAGACCGACGACCGCCAGTATGCGCTCGAACAGATCGCCCGTCCCGGTGCACCAGCCGGCCGACCTTGCGACTGGCGGCCGGGTCGCTGTCAAGCTAGAGCACGACGACCTCGGGCCGGATCTCGCTCGTCACGTTGCCATCGTGTCGCGCGCCAGCTGGCCGAGCAGCTCGAGCGCTGCCTTCCTGACGTCGGGGCGCCCGAACTCGCCGAGCGAAGCCCGCGCCTCGTCGACGGACGGCGAGTAGGCGAGCGCGACGCTGACGCAGTTTGCGGCGGTCCGCGTCAGGTCGTCGCCGGGGCCTTTGGCGATCTGCTGGGAACGATCGGCGAGCTGTCAGTTGGCGGTTGGGCTGCAAGTTGCGCGAGGCCGACGCCATGGATGCCGAGGCTAACGAGCTGGGCGCGACCGAGATCGGGGTCCCGACCAGCCGCCTGGCCCGTGAGCATGACCCGCGTCAGACCGGCGCTGACGGCGGAGGACTGATGTACGTGGCGAGGCGGGCGACCCCGTCATCCTCGATGGAAGCTCGCAGGACCGCGTCGGCCGCCGCGAGCTGGTCCGCCGCGACCCGAGCCGCCACAGCGCGGTTAAGCCAGGCGATGACCTCGATGATCGCGTCGGCGTAGGCGCAACCGGCGGACGTGAGTAGCACGTTCAGCTTGCGCGCGTCGTCGGCATCAGCCTCTGTGCTGGCGTAGCCCCGTTCCTCTAGCCCGCGCACGACCTTGCGCGCGGCCTGCCGGGTCACGCCCATTGGCACGCCAAGCTCACCCACCGAGGCGGGACCGCGCCGCAGCCGTCGCAGCGTGGCGGCATCGGTGCGCCGGTAGCCGGCGAACCCGCGGTCCTCCAGCTCAGCCGCCATCCTGTGGACCCAGCTCTGGCGGGCGAGCGCGAGCAAGTCGCCGAAGCGATAGGGGTTTGCGTCGGTGTTCACTGACCCGTACCCTATCAGGTATGCAACTAGGTTGCGTGTCTGCCCAAGGGCGCGGCATAGCCGTGGCCTCTGCCGGTGCAGCACTGCTCCTGGCCGCCGGAATCGCAGGCTGCGGCGGAGCAGGAGCGTCGCCCGTCACGGCGGGCACGCTGCCACCCGCGTCGGGAACGTCGGGCTGCGGGCATCACGAGGCCAGCGGGTCGCTGCAATACACCCTCACGGTGAGCGGCCACCGGCGCACGGTGATCGTCCACATCCCGGCCGGCTACAGCGGCAAGCGCAAGCTCGCGCTCGTTCTCAACCTGCACGGCAGTGACAGCACAGCCAGCGCGGAGGAGACGTTCAGCGGCATGGACACGACCGCCGACGCGGACCACTTCATCGTCGCCTACCCGCAGGCGCTGATCTCGGACAGGACCGGCTACGACTGGAACATCCCCGGCGTGCCCTTGTTCAACGGGAAGTTCCCGCCAGCCGGCGCGCCGAGTGACGTCGCGTTCCTGACCACGCTGGTCCGCGACCTCGCGGGCCGGTACTGCGTTGCCCTGAGCCGGGTTTACGCCACCGGCGTCTCCGGCGGCGGCCGGATGGCCAGCCAGCTCGCCTGCGACGCCAGCCGCGTCTTCGCCGCGGTCGCTCCGGTGGCGGGCCTGCGCTATCCGAGCCCCTGCCCGGCTTCCCGGCCGGTGCCGGTCATCGCCTTCCACGGCACTGCGGACCCCATCGACCCGTTCAGCGGACGCGGCTATGGCTCCTGGACCTATTCGGTGCCAGCGGCCGCTCAGATGTGGGCCGGTCACAACCAGTGCGCCGCGAGCCCTCAGGCCACCGCCGGGCGCGGCTATCGCCTGACCCGCTACACCGCCTGCTCCGGCGGCACACAGGTCGAGCTGTATTCGATCACCGGCGAAGGCCACGAATGGCCGGGCGGCCCGGCGATGCCGAAGGTGATCACGAGCGTCCTCGGCCCGCAGAGCGACGCGGTCAGCGCCAACGCGCTGATGTGGGCTTTCTTCCGAGCTCACCCGCTGAGTTAGCCGCTTCGACCGTGCGCGGCTACGCGGCGCCTGGAGACGGTCGGTGCTGACTCTGACTCCGCATGACTTCCCCGCGGTCTGCCGGGCCGACTACATCGATGGCATGCCGGGCGAGAACGGTGCTTGCGGGGCCGTGCAACTCCCGCGCATCACGACTCCTCGGTGTCACCTGGGAGCTTCGCGCCGGCCAGCTCGGTCGCGCGGCGCCGAGCCATCTGGTGAAGTGCGGGTGGCACCGGGAGCGGTCTCAAATACACGCGCTCGCGCGGGAGCTGATCCCACTCGGTCGCGCGGCAGGCTGCGGGCGTCTGCTGGCTCGCGCCTGGCGGGACGGGCTGTCGTGCCGCTCGTCGCGCGTTCCTGAGAATCGTGGCCGGCGCGCGGACGGCCGTCCCTGTAGCGCCGGTCGTTCTTCACGATCACCGGCAGGCCATGCTCGCCGACCTGCTGCGTCAGCGCGTCGGACATGTCCTGGTCGGGCCTGCGCGCGCCGGTCTTCGCCTTGGAGATAACACTGCGCTTGACCAGCTCGTGGCACAAGAATCGCGCTGATGCCGGGAGCGCCCCGTCTGCCTCGTGCTCGCGGAGCAGGCTCTTCAGCGCCGAGCGCAGCCGCCCGGCCTTCGTGCCATCGGCCGCGGTCGCCGGGGCAGTCCCCTCTTCCATCTGCAGCCTTCGCAGCGGCTGGCTCCTCGCCGCGTCATCAAGTGGCCGCAGCACCAGGTGCTGAGCGACGAGGTACGGCGCTGGAGGCGTCGGCATGACGGCTACAGACGGAACACGATCTTTACACGCTCGGTCGGTGCAGGTGGGAAAGGGATTCGCCTACGATCTCCGTCATGGCACCTTTCTCCCTCGCCGGCCGGATGAGCAGGCTCGGTACCGAGTCCGCGTTCGAGGTACTCGCGCGCGCCAAGGCCATGGAGGCAGCCGGTACGCCGGTCATCCACCTGGAGATCGGCGAGCCAGATTTCCCGACCGCTCCGCACATCGTGGAGGCGGCCGTGGCGGCGCTGCGGGCGGGCCAGACGCACTACGTGCCCGCGCCGGGCATCCCGCCACTGCGCGAGGCCGTGGCCAGCTTCCTGGAGCGCACCGGCAGGCTGCGGACCTCGCCCGACCGCGTGATCGTGACCCCGGGCGCCAAGCCGATCATGTTCTTCACGATCATGGCTCTCTGCGGCGAGGGCGACGAGGTGCTGTATCCCGATCCCAGCTTCCCGATGTACGAGTCGATCACCGGGCTGGCCGGCGCCGTCGGTGTCCCGATCCCGCTGCGCGAGGGCAACGGCTTCCGCATCGACACCGCCGAGCTGGCGCGGCTGGTCACCGACCGGTCCAAGCTGCTCATCATCAACTCTCCGCACAACCCGTGCGGCAGCGCGCTGACGCGGCCGGACTGCGAGGCAATCGCCGAGATAGCGCAGCGTCATGACCTCATCGTGCTGACCGACGAGGTGTACTGGGCGATCCGCTACGGCCAGCAGCCGCACGCCAGCGTGCTCGACGTCGACGGCATGGCCGACCGCACGATCCTGCTTGACGGCTGGTCGAAGACATTCGCGATGACGGGCTGGCGGCTCGGGTTCGGCGTCTTCCCCGCTGAGCTCGTGGAGCCGGTGACCCGGATGGTCATCAACTCGGTGTCGTGCACGTCCGCCTTCAGCCAGTACGCGGCGATCGCGGCACTGGAGGGCCCCTCTGCGCCGGTGGAGGAGATGGTTGCCGAGTTCGCCCGGCGGCGCGACGTCATCGTCGCGGGCCTCAATGACATTCCCGGCCTGAGCTGCGTGCAGCCGCAGGGCGCGTTCTACGCCTTCCCCAGCATCGCGGGCACCGGGCTGACCTCCGCTGAGCTGCAGGCGCGGCTGCTGACCGAGGCCGGCGTGGCGGCGCTGGCCGGGACCGCGTTCGGCACCTTCGGCGAGGGGTTCCTGCGGTTCTCGTACGCGAATTCGGTCGAGAACATCCGCGCCGCGCTCCGCGCGATCACGGCAGCTCTGGCCGCGGCCGGCGTCGCCTGACCAGCCATGAACTCGATCCTCGACCCCGCCGTTCCGGCCGGAGCCTATGACGACTTCCGCCTGCCGCCCTGGCGCGCGCCCGCGACCAGCAGGTCTGGGCGCCGGCCGACGGGCCGCTGCCTGCCCTCTACCTCAGCCACGGCGCGCCGCCGCTGTTCGACGACGCACGCTGGCTGCGCCAGTTGCTCGACTGGGCGCAGGCGCTGCCGAAGCCAACGGCCATCCTCATCGTGTCCGCGCACTGGGAAACCGCGCCGCTGTGCCTGTCCGCGCCGGCCGCTCGCACCCCGCTGGTCTACGACTTCGGCGGCTTCCACCCGCGCTACTACCGGATGATCTACCCCACGCCCGACGCCACCGCCCTGGCTCGCATGGTGGCCGCGGCCATGCCCGGCGGTGAGCGCGTCTACCAGCACCCGAGCCGGGGGCTTGACCACGGCGCGTGGGTCCCCCTGATGGCCATGTACCCGCTCGCCGACATCCAGGTGCTCCAGCTCAGCATGCCGCCGCAGGACCCCTGGCGGCTGATCGAGATCGGCACCCGGCTGCGGCCGCTGCGCTCGGCGGGCATCCTGGTCATCGGCTCCGGGTTCATGACGCACGGGCTCCGGTCCATCACCCGCGACATGATCATGAACGGCGCCGTCCCCGCGTGGTCGTCCGACTTCGACGCCTGGGCCGCCGACGCCCTCACCCGAGGTGACGTCGCGGAGCTGGCCGCCTACCGCAGCCGGGCGCCTGGCATGCCCTACGCGCACCCAACGGCGGACCACTACATCCCGCTGTTCGTCACCCTGGGCGCGGCCGACCAGCCCGAAGGACCTGTGCGCACCACGATCGATGGCTACATGATCGGATTCTCGAAGCGCTCGTTCCAGCCCGGCGCCGAGCCGCGGAGCGGGGCGAGCCGATGACCGACCTCGCCATCGCCCGCGTCGAGGCGCTTGCCTGCTCCGTTCCGCTGCGGCACCCGGTGTCGCAGGGCCTCGGCCAGGCCGTGAAGCGGGACACCGTGATCGTGAGGGTCACCACGGCGGACGGGCTGACCGGCTACGGGGAGTCGTACAACGCGCGGGCGCCGCTGGCCGTGGCGGCGACCGTGGGTACCACGCTGGCAGATCTGTTCACCGGCATGCCGGCGGCGGCCACCGGCGAGATCTGGGAGCGGTTCGAGAGCCGCGTCCTCGCCAACCACGGCACCTGCGCCGCGTGCGTCTGCGCCATGAGCGGGATCGACATGGCCCTCTGGGACATCAAGGGCAAGGCGCTGGGCCAGCCGCTGTACCGGCTGCTCGGCGGCTCGGCCCGGCCGGTGCCTGGCTACGCCGGCGGCTTCGCCCTGGGCTACGCTGACCCGGCCGCGGTTGCGGACGAAGCGCTCGCCTGCGTCGCGCTCGGCTTTCGCGCGGTCAAGCTGCGCCTCGGCGACACCCTGCGCCAAGACATGGCGCGGACCGTAGCGATGCGCGCCGGCGTCGGCGACGACGTCGCGATCCTGGCCGACGCCAACTGCCGGTACTCGGTCGACGATGTGCGCGCGGCGATGCCGGTGCTCGCTCAGGCGCGAGTCGGCTGGCTGGAGGAGCCGTTCCCGCCCTACCGGGACCGGAACTACCGCGCGGCGGCGCAGATCGCGCTGCTGCCGCTTGCCGCCGGCGAAAACTGTTACACCCGCTATGACTTCCAGCGCCTCATCGACCAGGGCGCGGTGTCGGTGCTGCAGCCAGACCTGTCCCGGTGCGGCGGTGTCACCGAAGCGGTCCGCATCGCGACGCTCGCGTCGGCAGCCGGGCTGCCGGTCTGCACCCACGGCTGCCACACCGGCCTCAACATGGCCGCGAGCGTGCACTTCCTGGCCAGCATCGACAACGCGCGGTACTTCGAGGGCGACGGATCGGGCGACAACCCGCTGCGGTCAGCACTGTGCTCGGCGTCCTACGACCTCGCACCGGACGGCACCGTACACCCGCTGGAGGGCGCCGGGATCGGCGTGGACGTCGATGAGGACTTCCTGCGCGCGCATCCGATCACCCAGGGACCGGCCTGGCGGTGAGCGCGATCAGGCCGGCGCGAGCCGTGCGGCCACGCGCCGCAGGAGCGGCGAGCGCACCGACTCCTGCACGCACCGGGCGAACAGCCACTGCCGTACCCGGCCGCCGTCGACCCCCGCCAGGCCCGCCATCCGGTCTGCCAGCCCGGCCGGGTCGGTCACCAGCCGTTCCTCGCAGTTCAGCATGTGCTGCACGACGTCGTACCCGGGGTCGCCCAGGTACGGCTTGGGGTCGATGACCAGCCACGGCGCCCGCTGCGCGGCGAGGATGTTGTCACCGTGCAGGTCGGTGCACAGCAGCAGCGCAGCGCTGTCCGCGCTGGCCGACAACTCCCGCAGCACGGCGATCCCGGCGCGCGCCAGGCCGGGATCGATGCGCTCGGCCGGGCCTGCCGCGGCGTACTCGGCCTCGAACCGCGCCGCCCAGGCGTCGCACATGTCAGCCAGCGGGCGGAACGGGTGGGTCCCGGCCGGCCGGGCCCAGAGCTGGCGGAGCAGGGTCGCGACGACCTCGTCCTGCTCCGGCTCGGGCAGCACCTGGCGGAGCCGCGTGCCCGGCCTGCACCGCTCGATGAGCAGCGCTTGGGTGGACTGCGTCGCATGAGCGGCATGGAGCCGCACGGCTCCGTTCCCTCTCCAGGCCTGCAGCCCGGCGGCCTCGTCCAGCTCCTCGCTGCTCGGGAACCGGAATCCCACCTTGAGCACAAGGTCAGCCCCGGAGGGGTCGGTCGCGGGTGCCACCCACGCGCACTGCCCGCCCGGCTCGAACGGCTCGCCCACTCGCAGCGACCACAGGTCGGCGAGGCCGGCCACCGTGAATGGCAGGCGCGCGATCCAGTCCCGCAGGCCAGGCTCGCGCGCCGCCGTCTCGGCCAGGTAGCGCGGCACAGGAAACGGCTTCATAGAGCGACACTGGCGGCGCGGCGACGCCGACGTCAACCAGCCCGGCCAGCCCCCGCGGCCCGGACATCGCACTGTTC
>JBOHCP010000130.1:0-9945 GCA_050698875.1 Streptosporangiaceae bacterium
GTTGTAGGCGCTGTCGAAGACCGCCGGCGGGATGTCGAGCATCCGCACCGAAGCACCGCCGCCGAGCTCGCCGGGATCAAGCAGCCCGCCCTTCGCCCGGCTGGCAGCCTCCCTGTCGGTGTCGGAGAGCGCGGCGCAGACCCACAGCATCGGAGTCTCGTCGGCCGCGGCAGACAGGCCTGACACCATCCCGCCGCCGCCGCGCCTGGCGGACAGAGTGCCGTCCGCATCACGGGCGAAGGACACCGGCCCCCTGTTCGAGGCGATGAGGAGCTGCCCGGCGGCCGGTACGTCTGTCATGTGGCGCCAGCCTAACTGGCGTCGGCCGGGCGGCCCGGCGCGGCCCGGCGCCCCGATGCAGTCTTGGGCCAGGCGGCCTGGTCAGGCTAAGCTTCAAGGCACAACTACACAGTGCTCATCCAGAGGGGTGGAGGGAACGGCCCGATGAAGCCCCGGCAACCATCACGGTGATCGTGCGTCCGCTGACGCCAGAGCTGCTTGCGGCGAGGTCGTCACGTGACAGGTGCCAAGTCCGACCCGCGGCAGGCAAGCCGCTGGGATAGATGAGGAGAAAGGCCTCGCCCGTGAATACAGCGCTGACACCCACCTCGACCGCAAAGACCCCGTCCCGCTTCGGCTACGCGACGCACCTGTCCTGCCGCGAGTGCGGCCACGTGTGTCCCATCGGCTCCGGGCACGCCTGTGCCCAGTGCTTCGGACCGCTCGAGGTCGCCTACGACCTGCCGACCCTGACGCGCGAGTCGATCGAGTCCGGCCCGCTCAGCATGTGGCGGTACGCAAGTCTGCTCCCGGTTCCGCAAGACATCGCCAGCACCCCGAATCTCGACCCTGGCTGGACCCGGCTGGTACGCGCCGACCAGCTGGCGAGCACACTCGGCATGCGGGAGCTATGGATCAAGGACGAGCGCGCCAACCCCACGCACTCGTTCAAGGACCGGGTGGTGGGCGTGGCCCTTGCCGCGGCCGTCGAGCTCGGCTTCAAGGTGCTCGCGTGCCCGTCGACGGGCAACCTGGCCAACGCCGTCGCGGCGGCGGCCGCGCGGGCTGGCATCCGAGCGGTCGTGCTCATTCCCGCAGACCTTGAGGCGCAGAAGGTCATCGGCTCCGCGGTGTACGGCTGTTCTCTGGTCGCGGTGCGGGGCAGCTACGACGACGTGAACCGGCTCGCCTCCGAGCTGGCCGACGAGCGCGAAGACTGGGCCTTCGTCAACGTGAACGTCCGGCCGTACTACGCCGAGGGCTCGAAGACCATCGGCTTCGAGGTCGCGGAGCAACTCGGCTGGCGGCTGCCCGAGCAGATCGTCGTCCCAGTCGCCTCGGGCGCACAGCTGGTGAAGATCGACAAGGCGTTTCGGGAGCTGATTGCGGCCGGCCTGGTCGACGACACGCCCTACCGGGTGTTCGGCGCGCAGGCGACGGGCTGCTCGCCGGTCGCGGCCGCGTTCCGGGCCGGTCACGACGTCGTGCACCCGGTCCGCCCCGCGACCATCGCCAAGTCGCTGGCCATCGGCAACCCGGCCGACGGCCCGTACGTGCTCGACGTGGTCCGGCGCACCGGCGGCGTGGTCGCCGACGTCAGCGACAGCGAGCTCGTTGACGCCATCCGGCTGCTCGCCTCCACGGAGGGAATCTTCGCCGAGACCGCGGGCGGCGTCACGCTCGCCGTGCTGCGCGCACTGCTGAAGGAAGGCACGATCGACCCTGACGCGCGGACTGTCATCATCAACTCCGGCGACGGGCTGAAGACGCCTGATGCCGTCGCCGACACCATCGAGGCGATCACCCCCATCCCGGCCACGCTGGAGGCCTTTGCCGCGCACGAGTCGGCCTCTCGCGGGCCAGCGCCGCGGCAGCCGGGGTCGCGAAAGGCAGGCTAAGCATGACCGTGTCCGTCCGTATCCCGACGATCCTGCGGAGTTACACCGGCGGGACGGCCGTGGTGACCAGCGCGCCTGGCACGGTGCGCGATGTCATCGCGGGCCTGGACGCCGAGTACCCGGGGATCGGCGGACGGCTACTCGATGAGGCCGGTCAGCTGCGCAGGTTCGTGAACGTCTACGTGGGTGAGGAAGACATCCGGCTGGCGCAGGGTCTGGACACGCCGGTGCCAGCGGGCGGCCAGGTCTCGGTGATCCCTGCGGTCGCTGGCGGCTGACCCGGAGCGCCACCGCGCTCGCCGGGGCGTCGGTTTCCGCTTTCAGCGCCTCACAGCAGCCACTCGCGTCGCACTGGCCCTTGGCTTCGCGGACAGCACAGGACTGCAGATACACAGACAAGTTGCCTCCCTCGGCGGGCGAGGCATGTAGAGTCGTGTCCGGTCGCCGTTGGTAGTGGGTGCGCGGCAGTGAATTTCTGTCGATGAGGTCAGTACTGCGCCGCGATCAACGGGTCCCGCGTAACAAGGGCGGGACCCGCAGCCCGAGCAGAGTTAGGGAGTTGTTGGTATGGCTCAGGGCACCGTCAAATGGTTTAACGCGGACAAGGGCTATGGCTTCATCGCGGTCGACGGTGGTAGGGACGTCTTCGTCCACTTCTCCGCCATCCAGTCGGATGGCTACCGCACCCTCGAAGAGGGTCAGCGGGTTGAGTTCGAGATCACGCAGAGCGACCGGGGCCCGCAGGCTGAGGCTGTGAGGACCGTCTAGGACCTCGGAAACAATGCCTGGAGCCCGGCACCGTGCTTTTCGGTGCCGGGTCCTCGCATGTCTGGTTCTGGCGTTCCCGCTGGTTATGTCCGGAAGACCAACGCAATCCCAACGGTATGGCTCTGACCTGTAGAAACTCGATGTTAACCGGTAGCTGGCTTGCACTCTCTGAGGGAGAGTGCTAAACATGGCGTTGGCACTCTCGAGGTGAGAGTGACAACGTAGTGACGTGATCGGGGCGATGAGGCCCTCCTGGCGGGCGGGCAGGGACTGACCGCCAGGCGCGGCCGTCCGTCGCGGGCGTCGGCCCGGTCGGCACGCAGGCACAAAGTTCGCAGGAGGACTGGAAGCCTATGGCAGCGAAGATGATCGCGTTCAGCGACGACGCCAGGCGCGCCCTTGAGCGCGGCATGAACCAACTCGCCGACGCCGTGAAGGTAACCCTCGGCCCCAAGGGCCGCAATGTGGTGCTCGAGAAGAAGTGGGGAGCCCCCACGATCACCAACGATGGCGTGTCCATCGCCAAGGAGATCGAACTCGAGGACCCGTGGGAGAAGATCGGCGCCGAGCTCGTCAAGGAAGTCGCCAAGAAGACCGATGACGTCGCTGGCGACGGCACTACCACGGCGACGGTGCTCGCCCAGGCGCTCGTCCGCGAGGGTCTGCGCAACGTGGCCGCCGGCGCGAATCCGATGTCGCTGAAGCGCGGCATCGAGGCCGCGGTGGAGCGGGTCAGCGAGGAACTCTCCAAGCTGGCCAAGGATGTGGAGACCAAGGAGCAGATTGCCTCGACGGCCTCCATCTCGGCTGGGGACACCGCGATCGGCGAGATGATCGCCGAGGCGATGGACAAGGCCGGCAAGGAAGGCGTCATCACCGTCGAGGAGAGCAACACCTTCGGCCTGGAGTTGGAGCTCACCGAGGGGATGCGCTTCGACAAGGGCTACATCTCGCATTATTTCGTGACGGACCCGGAGCGGATGGAGGCGGTCCTCGAGGACCCCTACATCCTGATCGTCAACTCCAAGGTCTCGGCCAACAAGGACCTGCTGCCCCTGCTCGACAAGGTCGTTCAGTCGGGCAAGCCGCTGGTCATCATCGCTGAGGACGTCGATGGCGAGGCCCTCGCGACCCTGGTGGTCAACAAGATCCGCGGCCTGTTCAAGTCCGTCGCGGTCAAGGCGCCCGGCTTCGGCGACCGCCGCAAGGCCATGCTCGGTGACATCGCCATCCTGACCGGTGGCCAGGTCATCAGCGAGGAAGTCGGCCTCAAGCTGGACAACGCCGACCTCGACCTGCTGGGCAAGGCCCGCAAGGTCGTGGTGACCAAGGATGAGACGACGGTCGTCGACGGCGCCGGTGATGCCGAGCAGATCTCCGGGCGGGTCAACCAGATCCGCACCGAGCGCGACAACACCGACTCCGATTACGACCGGGAGAAGCTCGAGGAGCGGCTGGCCAAGCTTTCTGGCGGCGTTGCCGTCATCAAGGCCGGCGCGGCGACCGAGGTCGAGCTGAAGGAGCGCAAGCACCGCATCGAGGATGCGGTGCGCAACGCCAAGGCGGCGGTCGAGGAGGGCATCGTCCCTGGTGGCGGTGTCGCTCTGCTGCAGGCTGGCAAGGTGGCGTTCGAGAAGCTCGAACTCCAGGGCGACGAGGCGACTGGCGCGCAGATCGTGCGCCGGGCGCTGGAGGAGCCGCTGAAGCAGATCGCGATCAACGCCGGCCTCGAGGGCGGCGTGGTGGTCGAGAAGGTGCGTGGCCTCAAGGCTGGTCACGGCCTCAACGCGGCGACCGGGGAGTATGTCGACATGTTCGCCGCCGGCATCCCCGACCCAGCGAAGGTGGTGCGCTCTGCGCTGCAGAACGCGGCATCGATCGCCGCACTGTTCCTCACGACCGAGGCAGTCATCGCGGAGAAGCCGGAGAAGGAGAAGGCCCCGGCCGGTCCCGGCGGCGGTGACATGGACTTCTGATCCGACCAGCCCGACAGGGCAGCTCGGATCCGAGGTCGCACCTCGCACGACAGCAGGCGGTCCCCCGGCGTCGGCCGGGGGACCGCCTGGTTTTCCTGGCAATGATGGCAGGACCGCTGGGACCGGCCGCCGCGATGAGTGCGCTACCCGCACGGGTCACTGGTTCATCACAAGTTCGCGTAGACCGTTACATTCCTCGGGCGTGCCGGCTCCACAACGTGTGCGGCACGAGGGATCATCAGGCCATGGGCCCCCCGACCGAGCAGCTCATCCGCGACTACCTGAACCGGTTGTCGGTCGCGGCCCGCGACCTTGCCGCAGCTGACCGACGAGCGTTGCTCGAGCGAATCCGCGGTCTCATCGAGCAGAAGGCCGACCTTACCCAACGGCCGTCGACGATGGACGTCGGCCGGGTGATTGCCCGACTGGGAGACCCTGCGGGGCTGGTCGAGCAAGAGCGGCGGCGGCTGGCCGCGCAAGGAAAGTCAGCGCACCCGGGCACGTCTGGCGCGCCGGTCCGCCAGCGCTTCCTGGCGAGGGCGCTGGGCCGCGAGCACGGGCGGCTGCGCGGCCCGAGCATCTCCTGGTCGGCCCTGCGGGATAGCGGCGGTAGCCCTCCGCTCGCCCCATCGAACGGGGTAGCCAACGGCATCCATGACTCGGCGACACCGGCCGAGAGCGAGACTCGAGACGCGACAGCGTTCGGCGCCGGAGCGGCGGCTGTGCCGGAGGCCGACTCTGCATCGTCACCGCCAGCGTCGGTGGGCGTGCCGGCGGCCGGGCCGGTATCCGCGGCTGGGCCGGTGCCGGCAGACGGGCCGGTATCCGCGGCCGGGCCGGTACCGCCGGACAGCTCGCCTCCATCGGTGAACGGCACCGTGGACATCACTCCGGCACCGCAGGGCGCCGAGCCGCCGCGGCCGCCGCGGTCCGCTTTCGCCGCGTGGCGCGGCAGACACGAGTCCGGTGCGGGCGACCCCCCGGCTGGTGCTGCCCCGTCGGACGCCGGCACCGAGGGAACCCGCGACAGTACCGCAACGCAGGCCGAAGCGGCGGCAGCCAGCGGGACCGGGCGAGTCGGCGACAGCGCGGCCGCGGCAGATACCACCGCGGCTGCTCCCCGGCGCGACACGGCCGCGGATCGCCGCTGGCGTCGGTTGGACCTTGCAGCGCTGGATGGCCCCGTGCGCCGGCCACTCGGCCGGCTGCTGGCCTGGGTGCGCAAGCGGCCGCTGGAAGCGGCCGCGGTCGCGCTCATGGGGATCGGCGGACCGATCTTCCCGCCGGTGTTCCTGATCGGCGCGACCCTCGCGCTCGCCTCGGAGCTGTGGGATGGCCGGGACAAGTGGGTCGGCCTCGCGCTGCCCATCGTGCTCACGGTGATCGGACTTGCCGTCGGCATCGCCGTGGGCGGGCGCGCGCACTGGCAGCACGAGAGCTGGGTCTACCTCGACGTCGTCAGCCGCGTCGCGCCGGCGCTGGGCGCTGGGTACCTCGCCTGGCGGTCTGAGCACGGCCGGCGCCCGCCGGCTGTACGTCCGTTCAGCAGACCGCGCAGGACCTCCTGATGCGCGGTGCCGCCTGGTGTCCGGCCGAGGGCCCGGCCGGCCCCGCTGATTGACCTGGACCCGCCCGGGTATACAGCGGTCCCGCCCGACGTGAGCAGGGCCACGGTCCTGGCTGGCTCGAAGGCCGGCCGAGCGGTAATCCGCCCGCAACCGATACCCTTGTCAGGCGGTGCCCGGTGTCTGCTCGCGCATGTTCCTCCTCGTGTAAGGTCTCGCTCGTGCCTACTGGCAAGGTCAAGTGGTATGACGCCGACAAGGGTTTCGGCTTCCTCACTCGCGACGATGGCGGCGAGGTATTCGTGCACTCGACGGCTCTCGATCCGGCCGGCACGGCTTTGCGACCTGGCCAGCGGGTCGAGTTCGGAATCGCGGAGGGCCGCCGGGGCACTCAGGCACTGCAAGTCCACGTGCTGGAACCGCCGCCCACGGTGTCTAAGGTCGCCAGGAAGAGCCCGGACGAGATGGTCCTGATCATCGAGGATCTGATCAAGCTCCTGGATGGAGTGTCCAACTCCTACCGCCGCAGCAAGCAGCCCGACAACCGCGATGCACAAAAGATCGCCGCGGTTCTGCGCGCTGTCGCCTCGGATCTCGAAGGCTGACAGCCTGGCGTAAGGTACCGCTCGTCACCGGAACGGGCCGGCCGGGGCGGAGCCAGTGGCGGTGGGCCGCGCCCGCACGATTCGCCGGCGCCGCCGGACCAGCAGCCACACGAGCGCGACCGCGAGGGCCGCTGCGGCGAACGTGAGTCCTGCGAAGCCGCTTCGGGTCAGCGAGAACAGCAGGCCGATGAGGCCGCCGGCCACCAGCGCCAACTGGTTCACTGTCTCGGAAAAGGCGAACGCCGATGATCGGGTGTCTTCCGAGACCTCCCGCTGCAGGATGGAGTCGAGTCCGACCTTCACAAGCGTCTGGCTGATCGCGGCGGCGAGCGCCACGACCAGGACCGAAACCAGCCCGAACAGAATCGCGCAGGCAATGCTCGCAGAAGTGGCGATCGCCAGGACCGTGAAGATCATGGCCTGGGGCCCGCGCGATCGCAGCGCGGAACCGATGCCGGTACCCAGCATGCCGCCGGCTGCGACCGCCGCCGCCAGACCGCCGAGCGCGACCGTGTCGGACACGTGCCCGAATCGCTCACTGCGCAGGATGAACACCAGGAAGAAGAGCAGGAAGCCGTAGCAGCCCCTCATCGCGGCGTTGGCGCGCATGGCTTCGCCGACGACCGGCCCGACATGCGGGAAGAAGGCCCGCCGGCCTCGGCGGGCCGTCCGGCCCAGCGGGACCGTGCCACGGCTGGAGGCGCCACCGGGCACCGTCGCGCCGGGCACCGTGGCACCGCGCGGATCACCAGGGAACGCGCTGCCGTGCGCCTCGGTCGTTCGATCCGAGTGCCCATTCCCCTGCGCTCCTGTCCATCCGGGAACCCGGGCGGGCGCGTCGACGGTATCCGGCAGCCGCAGGCCGAGGACCATGGCGGCCAGGTAGATCACCGTGGCCGCGCGGAGGACCCAGGCAGCACCGTGGCCGCCGCCGCCCATGATCTTGTCGACGCCGAGGGCCAGGGCCGCGCCGGCGGACGTGGCGATGAGGGAAGCGAGGTTAGACCGCGCATTGGCGGTCACCAGGGTGATCTCCGACGGCAGCAGGCGCGGCGTGACCGCGGCCCTGGTGACCACGTAAGCCTTCTGCAGCACCAGGACACCGAAGGCGGCCGGCAGCAGGGCCAGGACGTCGTTGTCGACGGCGCTCGCCATGCCCCAGCACAGCAGACCGCGAGCCAGCAGCGTGCCCATGAGGATGAACTTGTTGCCCTGCCGGACTTTGTCGAGCAGCGGCCCGATCAGGGGCGCGAGTATGGCATAAGGGGCAATCGTCACTAGCAGGGCGAATGCGGCGCGTCCCCTGGCTTCCTCGACCGACGTGCTGAAGAACAGGGTGCCCGCCAGCGCGATGGCCACGAACGCGTCGCCGAAGCCGCCCGCCGCCGTCAGCTCAAGCAGGTGCGAGAACCCGGTCCGGCCTGCGCCGGAAGCGCCGGACACCCGGTGGACGAAGCGGCCCGCGCCGCCGGCGGCGGCTGCGCTGGCCCGGCCAGCGCGCTGGGATGCCGTCAGGATTGACCGGCCAGCCCTGCGTGCGCGCTCGGCTGTGCCGGTGTCTTCCATGGGTCAAGTATTCTTCCTCCGCGGACCCGGGCACTACTGCCCGCGCCGTGCGGGCCTGGCGGCCCGCCCCCGGGACGAGTGCAAGCCTTCCGATGAGGGACAATTGCTTACCGTGAGCCCAGTCCGTACACGTACCGCCGTCCTCGACGCGGCCTGCGCCGAGGCGACCGACCTTGCCCGCGGCGCCGCGCAGGAGCTGGCCGGAGCCGACTTCGTCGGGGACCATGAAGGCGTCTTCGCCGAAGACGAGCGGGTGGCTACGCACCTATTCCGCTGCCTGGACCGGGCGTACCGGGGCTGGCGGTGGGCGGTCACCGTGAACCGGGCCGCTCGGGCGAGGATCGTGACGGTCAGCGAGACCGCGCTGGTGCCGGGGCCGGATTCGCTGCTCGCGCCGCCGTGGGTGCCGTGGAGCGAGCGGGTGCGGCCTGGTGACCTCGGTGTTGGCGATCTGATGCCGGCGGCCGATGATGACGACCGGCTGGTGCCGGTCAGCATGCTGGAAGGCGACGAGGGCGTGCTGACCTGGGACGAGGGCGTCGCCGCTGGCCCGCTCGGCCTGACCGCCGGGCTGCACGCCGAGTCAGGCGTGGACGAGGCCGCCGCGAGTGGCCGGGCCGCTCGCAGGACCAGGGAGCTGTCGGCGATAGGCCGGGATGAAACCGCAGCCCGCTGGTATCAGAGCGAGCACGGCCCTGGCACGCCGCTTGCACGGGCCGCGCCCGGGCCGTGCGTGACGTGCGGTTTCCTGACGCTGCTCGGCGGCCCGCTGGGTCGTGTCTTTGGTGTCTGCACGAACGAGTACGCACCGGACGATGGCCGGGTCGTATCCCTCGATCACGGCTGCGGCGCGCACTCCGAGGCAGTCTCAGGCCGGGCCGGGCCGGGAACGATTGCGCCCGTCATTGACGAGGTGGGGTATGACCTCGTCGACATGCCCGGCGTCGCCTTGGCCGATACCGTGTTCGAGTCCCTCGATCACGAATCCTGATCGCGGCCGGCGCGCTGCTCCCGCGCCAGCTCCCGCCGCTCGGCGGCGCGGTCCCGTGACCGCTTGAGGTGCGGCACATAGGCAAAGCCAAACAAGCCCATAAACGTGCCGAAAGCCGCAACCCAGACCCACCACCGGTCGGCATACGGCAGCGAATCCCGCATCACGAGCAGCACGACGAGCGCCACGGCGAAACCCGCCGTGATGGCACCGGTGATCACCCGGTCGTCACCCTCGAGCGGCGGTGGTGCTGGTCGTTCCGGACGGCTCACGCGCCCAGGCTACCGGGGCGGACCGCTGCTAAGGCCCGGCCGCCACGATCGCTAAGCGAGGTCGTCGAACTCCCCGGCCTGGATGCCGAGCCGGAGTGCCCGGAACTCTTCCTGGGTGTACGCAACGACCTTGCGCCGAGCGAGGCTGCTGCGTAGCAAGATCATGCCGTCCTCGTGCGCGAGTTCTGCGCACTCACCCGACATACAGAACGATGATTTTCGCCAGGCGGCCTGCTTGGGTCGCCGCCTCTCATGGTCCTTCATTCCACCCTCGCTGGTGGTAGAGGTAGGCCGAGGAACAACT
>JBOHCP010000131.1:0-9925 GCA_050698875.1 Streptosporangiaceae bacterium
CATCCCGCAAGGCATGGAACAACTCTCCCGGCGGCTGGACCACGTCCTGGCGCTCCCGGGCGTGTTACCCGCGACGATAACGAAAGGAGGTGATGCCTAACGGACTGACTTTGCCGATGACCCTGGGTACGAGGTGGAGATCCAGTTAGGCGCAACTGACGAGTCACACATCATCCGGACTATTGAGTACTGGGATATCGAGAAGAGCCGTTACCCACAGTACGAACACGTCGCGGTGATCGTCGCCGAGGACATCACCAGCCGATTCCTGAACGTGATCAACCTCTTCAACAAAGCGATCCCGCTCATTGCGATCCAGCTCCGGGCTCTGGACGTCGGCGGCGTACTCACAATCAACGCGACCACGGTGCTCGATCTGATGCAGGTCGGCGCTGAGGAAGAAGACGAGCCAGGCCAGGCCACCGACCGCGACTACTGGATCAACAACGGCTCTGCCGCGTTCGTCGCGGTCGCCGACCAGATTCTCGCCCTGATCAACGAAGTCACGCCGGTCATGACGCTGAAGTACAACAAGCGCTACATAGGGCTTGCCCGCGATGGAATCGTCGACAACTTCGTGCAGTTCAGGCCGCGCCGGGACGGCACGCTCGTCGGTTTCCGCATCCCGCGCAGCGACGAAGCAAGCGCCCTTGTCGATGACTCAGGCCTGGACAGCCTGGAGTATGACAAGCGCCGTGGGAGGTACCGCCTTCGTCTCACCACGAAGGACGTCACCGCCCACCGCGATCTGCTGCTGGAACTCGTCCGCCGGGCGAGTAAGACGCCGGCGCCAGCAGAGGACTAACACCGACAATTTCCAGAAGACAAGGTCGGCCGCTACCTGACGCAGGCAGACGTAGCGGAACGCATCGCGGCAGAAGCGGAAACGGCGGCAGCGACGGTTCGGCCGGTTGCCAAGCGCCAGACTGACATTGCCTGGTTCCTTAGAACCTGGGTTCCGCAGATGTTTGAGGCTCTAGTCGGCGGCTTATGGCGTTGACCTGCGGAAATGCCTGTAGGCCCGGTGACGGGGCGTGTCACTAGGCTGGGGTGTCTGGGCAGGTCAGGACGCTGCGGGCTGCGCGGTGTGGATGAGCGGCGGCTCGGCCAGGGCCAGGGCCGCGAAGATCGCCTTCTGGCCGGCGGTGAGCTGGGTCCGGTGCGCGAAAGTGCCGGCGGGGCCGGCGAAAGTGCCCAGGTGGATGCGCTGCAGCTCGGTGCGGAGCTGGTTCCAGGTCTGCCCGGCGGTGGTCTCGGCGACGCGGGTCAGCAGCAGCGCCAGCCAGCACAGGGTGACGTGGGCGCGGATCCGGTCCTCCAGCCGGTGATACACCGGGCGCAGGTCGAGGATCTGCTTCATGTCACGCCAGCCGCGTTCGACTTCCAGGAGCTGCTTGTAGCCCAGGGCGATGTCCTCGGCGGTGATCTTCGGGTCGCCGCAGCGGATCAGGAACTTCCCGTCGAGACGGGCTTCAGCCTTGATCGCCGCGGTGTCGGTGCGCAGCAGCCCGCCGGCGGTGACCTTCAGGAACTTCTTCAGCCCGTCCTTGGTGCCGATCACCCCGGCGAGCTTGGCACGCTTGTCCGCGGGCAGGTCGTCGGTGCCGTTGATCATGTCTGTCAGCTGCGCGAGGAGCATGTCGCGGATCGCTGCGTCACGCACGGCAGCGTCAGGGTTGAAGCAGACGATCATCCGGTCACTGTCATCGCCGAGCCGCACTTCCTTGACCCGCATGTTGTGCGCGACATCCCGGTACCGGCCCTGCCGCGACAAGGCCGCCTGGATATCAGGGGAGGCGGAGCGGAGCTTCTCCCCGAGGATGTACGCGCCGTTGGCGCGCATCAGGTGCCGCCGGTTCTGGCCGGAGGAGAACCCCCTGTCACCGACCCAGATGATCCGGGCCAGCGTCCAGTCCCGCATCTCATCGCGAGCCTGCCGGATCAGGGCGGAGTCACCAGTGTTCCCGGGCCAGCACCAGCACCGGACGGGTATCCCGTCGCGGGTGACAGCCATCCCGACGATGACCTGCGGCAGGTCCGGCCGGGAGTCCTTGCTCTTGCCGTGCGTCCGGAACCCGGCATCCTTCCCGCCTCCGGCATCCTTCCCGCCGTTGCCGTTGCCGTCGGCGTCGGCGGTGCGGCGGCCCTTGCTGTCGCGGGGCACGGCCTCGTCGGCTTCCCCGTCGCGGGTCTCGAAGTACGTGGAGGTCGTGTCGAAGAACAGCAGATCGACCTCAAGGTTGAGGAGGTTGGCGACGCTGTCGTAGACCTTCTTGCCGAACGCCTTCTCCATGGCGTGCAGCTCGTCCATCGCCCGGTGGCAGGCGTCGTCGGTGACTGACGGCAGCCCGCCGATGTGCACGTCCTCGGTCATCCACCCGGCGGCGGCCAGCTTGCTGGAGGGGGCCAGCGCACGGTTGGCGACCAGCCCGAACAAGATCCGTTCCAGCGTGCCTGCCTCCAGACGGCGCCCGGCCAGGCAGTCACGGGCCGCGCCGGCGATGCCGAGCTTGCGCCACAGCAGGTCCAGGACGTACGCGCCGCCCATCGGGACCGAGGACACGAACTCCCAGCCCGCAGGGGCGGTAGCCGCCAGCGCCTGCCCGGGTTCCAGCAGCCGCGTCAGCGACGCCACCAGCCGGGTGATGGCCTCCTTGTCGAGTTCGTCCTCGCGGCCGAAGTTGTACAGCACCTTCGTCCGTGACCGCTGCGTGTGGCTGTCCCACTCGTTGTGGGCGAGCTGCAGGTAGCGGACCGTCCCGGCGGCAGTGCTCCGGATCGAGGTCTTCACGTAAGGCACCCGCGAAAGCTACCGCATCCTGGTCCCGCTAGCCAACTTCAGATATTGCCGCTAGTCATGATCCCTCAATCCCAGACGTGGCCGTGTGTATCCGACTGAACCGTGTCACTAGGCTGTTTCGGGAGTTTCCGCTAGGCTTAAGCCTGTGACCTGCGGTTTTGCCGCAGACGTGTCCTCAAAACACCGATTATCTGCGGAACGCAGGCAGAATCGTGACGTGGATACGCGAGAGGCCGCGCAGCGGTGGGCAGACGTCTGGGAGCGCGGCTGGCGTGAGCACGACGCGGACGCTATCGCTGCGCTCTACGCCGATGGCGCGTTCTGGCAACAGCATCCGTTCCACGAGCCTGAGGCCGGCTACCTCGCCCGTGTGTTCGAGGAGGAAGAGTCGGCCGCATGCCAGTTTGGCAGGCCGATCGTCGACGGTGACCAGGCTGCGGTTTCCTGGACCGCGCAGACCAAGCTCGTCGATGGTGGCACCGAGAACCTGGCTGGCGTTTCGCTGCTGCGTTTCGACGACAACGGTCTCGTCCTCGAACATCGCGACTTCTCGGTCTTCGGTTAGCAGGCGGTCTCGGGCGCTGAGACCCGATGACGCCACGTTCAGGTCGCTGGCCAGCAATCGCAGTTGGCCATGTCAGCTGGACCGTCCCGTCCCTGACCGTTGCCATGCCCACCAGCGACCTACGGACCCACCAAGCGGCAGAAGAGTTACGTTCACGAGCCAATCGTCATCAATCAGTGCTCCATCGCCTGAAGGGCGAGGAAGACCGACCGGCGTCCCGGCGGGGCATCGGGCCTGGGCTTGGGGCAGCATGGGCGGGTGCTTATCGTGCGCGCGACCAAGAAGCTGCTCGGCCGCATCGGCCCACCCAGCCTTCGTGAACAGGAACAATCCACCACCCTGATGGGCCAGTGGTATGCCACCGCCGTGTTCTGGAAACCTCAAGTCGCGCTGTTCGTCAACGAACCGACCCTACTGCCGGTGCTGATGCCGCTGGCTCCCGCAGCGACCTTGCTGGCCAGGTTCCCCCAGCAAGTCGCTGCGGTGCTCGCCGCGCACGGAACCCCAGACGCGGTCATCGATGAGGAACTGCGGCAAATGCGCGACCGTCGCCTCGCCAAGACTGCGAACCGCAGCGTTGTCGGGATCATGAATGAGTTCAAATTCCTTGCCGAGACCTACCGTGGCGACACTCCGGTGCCGGATCTACTGGCCCTTGCGATGCGCCTGGCGGCCACACCCTGCGGCCCTCTCTACAGCAGGCACGTAAGTCCCGACCACGAACTGGACGCGCTGTTGCGCTCCTTCGCAGCGCCAGCAAATTGACCCCGCCGACGCCCGCCATGCAGATCGCGGCATGAGAGCGCAACTGGTCACCGGCGGGTGCGTTGCACCAGACTGATGAGAGTGACAGAGATACGGCCGGCTGCAGACGCGGACGCAGCGCAATGGCTGCTGCGATCTCATGTTGATTGGCGGGATCTTGTCCGGTACGGCCCACCGGGGTTTGACGTGTATGTGCGTATCGCATTTCCCCAAGATTCGGAGGCGGATGCCGACCGCCCGTCAGGCGAGGTACCGGTCGATGCCGTTCGCGCAGCCCTCACGACTCTCGCTTCATACACGGCCACGCCTTCCAAGGGGTATGCGGCAATATGGGAGGGCTGGACAAGCATGACGCCGGCTCCTCGAGCGCCGCGAGTGGAGATTCCTAATCGAACGATGCTGCTCTTCACCGGCCCTGTCGAAGCGCTCAGAGACGCACCAGATCTGGCCTGGTACGGGTGTGCAGCAGGCGTAGCGCAAGAACCGCACCTCGTGTGGCCGGAGGATCAAGCCTGGTGTCTGGCCTGCGAGGTCGACGAGGAGATCGAGTTCACCGTGGGTTGTTCTGGGGAGGCGTCCCAGGCTTTGGCTAGAGCCCTGCCGGGCGCTGTTCGACGAGTGCGTTACGGGGACCCGGCTCCGATGTACCGCGACCTGGCCTAGCCCCAGCATCCTCATCTCGGCTACTTAAGACCGCGCACAGACCGACCAGATCGGTGTGCCCTGGCTGATGATCGGCGAGGAGCCGTCAGCCGTACCGAACGGCGGGTCGGGAGCGGCGTAGATCTGGACGCAGTCACACCCCGCGATCTGGTTACATGCCTCCGGGCAGCTGCTGATGGACGCCGGTGGCCAGATCCCCGATGGTTGCCGACACGAGCCCAGCCCGAGGGTAGGCCAGCCGGCAAGGATCGCAAGCGCTAGCCGGCCGGCTGGCTGGCCGCCCGCCCGTACGCGGCAACGAAGCCCTGCCGCCAGCTGGGGTACCGCAGCGTCCAGCCCAGTTCTTTCTTCGCCTTGGCGTTGTCGGCGCCACGCGACTGGGTCGCCATCGCGGTCATGGCACCGCCCGCGATCAGCCCGGCCAGCCAGGGCGGCACGCGCCAGGGCCGCTTGGCGCCGAGCACCTCCGCGAGCACGGGCAGCCACTGGCGCATCGGCGCGGGCTCGTCGTCGACGATGTGATAGATCGCCGGGCCGTCATGGCCGAGGGCGAGCACAGTCGCCGCGGCGGCGTCGTCGAGGTGGATCCACGACGTCACGCCGTCGCCGGCACCGATGATCGGGTACTGCCGCTTGCGCACCATGCCAGCAAAGCCGTTGTCCCCCGGGCCGTAGAAGCCGCCGTAGCGCAGGGCGATCCCGCCAGCGGCGGTGACCGCCTCGTCGAGATGGGCCATCGCGGCGTTCGTCTGCCGCGCGGCGGCGGGCGGGTCTGGGTCGAGCGGATCGTCCTCGGTCTTCACCCAGCTGCCCTCGCGCGCGTAGCGGTAGCTGGCGAAGCTCTGCGCGACGAACCGGCGCACCCCCGCCTCGCGCGCGGCGGCCAGCAGCGCGTCGGTGCCCTCGGTCCGCAGCCGGTTGGTCCGCGCGAAGCTTCGATCCAGGCTGCGCGACCAGCGCATGCTGGCCAGCGACGTCGCCTCGTGGATGATCGCGTCGGGATGCGCCTCGAGCACGGCCCGCCGGACGGCGGGCGCATCCAGCACGTCGAGCGCGACCGGCAGCCCGCCCAGAGCCCGGATCCGCTCGTCGTGCCCGGGTGACACGAACGTGCCGATCACCTCGTGTCCGGCGGCGACGAGCTGGGGAACCAGGCGCGTACCGATCGCGCCGCCCGCGCCCGCGACGAAGACCCGCATCGCATCCTCCCTGTGGTCCCTGCATTAGCCCGGTGCCCGGGTCTGGTGCTATGACCCCGCTGGGGCATCGAATGTGACGGTAGCGCAGCTGCGCCGCGAGCAAGGACAGCCATGAGGGTATGCTTCCCTGGAGCCAGTGGGCGCGCGGGCCGCAGCGCGGTCGCCGACCTTGATGGAGCACAGCATCAGGTCACCGGCATCGACGTGGCCGAGCCCTCGGCCGGTGTCCTCGCCACCCCCGGCAGGCCGAGCTTCATCCGGGCTGACCTGAGCAACTTCGGCCAGGCGGGTGAGGTGCTGCGTGGCGCGGCGGCCGTTGTGCACCTGGCGGACATCGCGCCCGCGGTCGGCCCGCGCCCGCGGTCATCTTCAATCACAACGTCACCATGAACTTCGACGTGTTCACGGCCGCCGGGCAGCCGCTGGTCGTTGCTGGTGGTATGAAGCCCTCACATCGGTTGCCATGAGCGTCACCGAGCGCGAGGACGCCTCCTGGAACCGCACGCCAGCGTACGGACAACTAGCGCGTGCGGCTATCGCCCAGAGCCGATCGAGCCGCCTGCGCGAAGGCGATTGCTTTATGGACGGTCGCTTGGTGCTTGGAGATGAAGGCCGCCTCCCCTGACCGCCAGGTAGCCCAGATTCGACCGCGGAGCTCGCACGGGACCAGATACCAGTCCCTGCGGCACATCAAGCGGGAAGGGTCAATCCGTTCGTCGCAGCCTATGACTGGGCAGCGCTTGGGTCCGGACGATAAAGGCAACAGAGCGCCGGCGGGACCTTTGCCTGGTCCAGACGGTAAGGCTCGCCGGGCAGGACGCTCCAGAAGCAGGTCAGTCATACAGACCATCCTCACCTTCGTTGCTGAAAGAAACCTTACGAGAAGGTGCCGAGATTCCCGGCTATCCGGAGTTCATGCCCGGCCGACGGTTTGCCGTCGCAGAAGTTAGCGGCAATGACGGCTCGATCAGGGAGAACCAGCGACGGCGTCGGTTCTCCGGACGGCTCATATCAACGGCCGCTCGCTGCCTCCAGAACCGAGGATGGCCGTCCCGAAGTACGACGAGGACGAGGCGCTGCCACCGCTCTGAGCGCTGCCGACTGGTCAGTTCAGGGCCGCCGGAACCTCGATGCTGGCAGTGCCAAGCCCGTCGTAGGCCAGCTCAGCCGGAAGAACCCACGGCGTGTACCTGTCGCGCTGGCCTTCGAGAGTGAGCTTGAGCACGTGCCGACCTGTGCCTGCCGCGACTCGACGGTCCGCTGAGACCAGCGCGGCGGCCAGGTTGGCTCAAGCTGATAGACGAGCGCTTCACCAACGGGGAGACCACCTGCGGCCCGTGTCTCGTCTGCGCCCACCCCTCGGTCCGGGACGCTGTGCGGCGTGAGCCGCCAGCGGCCCATACCTGCCCAGCGATCTGCTCTCGCGTCGGTCCCACCGTTACGGCTGCCGGTCAAGCCTGGTCGCGGTGGGAGTCAGTGAAGGCCAAGAACTCAGCCAGCTCGTGATCGGATTCGAAGGTGTCGGCCGTCAGCTCGTCCAGCGACCGCAGCGGCCGGGCGTTCTTGGCTTCCAGCAGCTGCGCCACCAGAGGCGCGGCTGGATCTGCGGCTCGGGGCACCCGGCACCCGGCACCCGAGGAGCTCACCACACATTCACCTCCCGCCGGCCTCGGCAACATTCAGCGTAGGCCCCCGTTGCGTCAGGCGTGCCATGCCGTACTGACAGTCCAGGACTTCAACCGGATCGGCCGCGCGCAACTCGGCTTGCAGTCCCTTTCCCGTGCCCGTTCGACCTCGAACACTTCCAAGGCCCTTTACGCGCTGACGGCCGTCAGCGTCTGCCGGTCAGGCACTTGCCGCTTCCGAGGCCTCTAACGGAGCGTGACCAGGTGTGCTGGCACGGGGCTCCCGCCTCCGCGCGGAACGCCGAATATTTGCATGATGCTTGCTGATAAGTTCGAGCGCCGGAGGCGCGCATATCGTGCAGTTCGGAGCGCCATTCACGCCGCTCGCACCGAAGTTCAGCTCAGCCCTTCCTGCCGGGCGGGCGTGCTCTGCTGGCGGGCGCTGCCGATGCCCGCGCGCATCAGCGCTGGCACACGGTGGGCAAGCCTTTGTAACCCGGCTCGCCGGTACCCCGGCGCGTGGGGCCCGGCGCGGGGGGCGGGCGGTGAGGCACAGGCCAGGCAGGGGCGAAGGGTCACTGGCATCTGACGCGGCGGCCGCGCCAGGCCGCGATGGGGGGAACCAGGGCTATCTGCCTGTAGCGTTCTGCGGCCGGCGCAACCCAGGTAGCCGGACCACGCGAGGTCCGGGCCGCGATCGGCGGGCCGGGACTCGCTGCCGCTGCACGGGTCGTTCACGATCCGCGGCTGCGATCGTCTGGCGCGGCGGCCGGGCCGGATCCTCGATGGGCCGGTGCTGATCAGCGACGGCTGGCGGTAAGGACTGGCGGTAAGGATCTGCGTCAGCCTTCGTTTGCCGGCACCATAGCCGGACGCTGCGCCGTGCCGCCTCGGGGATGAGCTGCGCATCGATGCCGGCTCGGGCTTCGGCAATGTCGATCGCCGGCCACTCGCAGACGAACTCCAGCGGCCCGGCGAGCGCCGACACCAGGCCCGCCACCGGGAGAGGAAGGTGTGCGGTCCGCCGCCGGCGAACGGGTACAGGACCGGCCCCGCTGGCTCGGAATGTGGTCCGGCCTGGTACCCCCATCGGCGTCCTGAATGCTGAAGATAGCTGAGGCTGGCTGCGCTCCGCCTGGTCACTGGCGCGTGGCGAGCACGAACCGATGCCGTACCGGCAGTGGAGCGGCACCGCTCGGATGCTGCGGCCGAGCCCAGTTGGTTTGTCCGGGCCCGGCGGCTGCTCCGATGAGCGAGGCCGCCGGAAGGCGGCGCACCCGTGGGCTCTCCCTGGTCACCTGGGCAACCCTCGGGTGCACCAGATGAAGTGCGTCTCGGCCGCGCAGCTCGCCAGCACCTGCTCCACCTCCCTGCCCACGTAATTGCTGGCCGCGTCGCCCCACAACGCCTCGATTGCGTCGGCCTGGCTGGCCACCTCGCCTAGCTCTCGGACGTCGCGATCCGGGTACTGGGCTCGCGACCTGGCGATGTCGGGGCAGCCGGCCTGGTGCACCTGGAAGGATCCTGCCTCGGTATAGATGGCTGTCAAGATCATGTAGTTCTCTCCTTCCCGAGCTGGCCCTGCTGGCCGGCGCCCGCCTTCGGCCGGGAAAGGCTTAAGCCCTGCCGGCCGTATACCAGCCAGTGCTCTCGCCGCAGCATCCGGCGACCACGCAGCCGACGGCAATCGCTAATGCCAGACTGGCTGTCCCTCTCATCTGAGACTCCTGCCCGTGATTGCCGCTCGGCATGGTCATTCCGGACCAAATAGCGCAGTTCCTCTGCTGTCTCCCGTGCGGATCTCTCTCGGCGTATCTACTGCCCCTCGCTGACCCCACATCTTGATCAACGCCGGACGAGTAAGCGGTGCCGCGCTCGGCTTCGGCGGCGCGCCGCTCGGTCATCGAGGCGAATTTGCCAGCCGCGATCTCATTACGCAGACGGTCGGCCAACGGCCCGACGCGCGCCCGCTCCATGAGGTATGCCAAGTGGCTGCCGTCGCGTAGCTCAGCTGCGTATGGGCCTTCTCGTCGGCTTCGCCGATCGTGCCCGGCCGCGAGCCCCGGAGCGCATCCAGCGACAGCCGGTCGAGGATCATCCAGTACTCGTTTGCCGGCAGGGCAACGTCTCGCAGCAGATCAGCCGCAAAAAGGTGAGTAGTTGCTGCCGCGGCCATGGGCGCGCATAACGCCCCTTCCTGCACACCGCTCTGCCTTTCTCCGCGGGGCCGCCAGGCATACAGATCGGCGGCTATTCGCGGCTCTCCCCGGCTTTCAGGTTTGGGTTCGATGTTTAGTGGGAGGGGGGC
>JBOHCP010000132.1:0-9923 GCA_050698875.1 Streptosporangiaceae bacterium
AGCCCGTTCCCTACCTTCGCAAATGCCAACCGGCCGTCAGCGAGCGTCAGACGGTAGTGCCGGACGCCGTGCTGCCCGCCCAGGTCGTGCGCCGCGGTCACGTCGGTGCCGATCAGCTCGCCGAGGCGGCCGCTGGTGGCCGGGTGCACGACGCACTCAGAGCATGTCGCTGAGGTGGCTGACCAGCCCCTTCGCGGCGGCGTCTACCAGGTCGAAGACCTCCGCAAAGTCCTCAGGGCCGCCGCCGTACGGGTCGGGGACCTCCGCGTCGTCGGCCGCCGCGGGATCGAAGGCGCGCAGCAGCATGATCCGGTCCGCCAGGCCCGGCTTGCCACGGGCCATCGCCCTCAGCCGGGCCAGGTTCGACCGGTCAGTGGCGAGCAGCAGGTCGTAGCCGTCCAGCCAGTCCGGCTGGAGCTGCCGAGCCTTGTGCCCGGTTGGGTCGTGGCCGCGGCGGGCGAGCTCAGCCCGCGCGCGGTAGTCCATCGCCTTGCCGACATGCCAGTCACCGGTCCCGGCGCTGTCGACCACGACCAGGCCAGCCAGGCCGGCCCGGTCCAGCTGCGCGGCGAGCACCCGCTCCGCCATCGGCGACCGGCAGATGTTGCCCAGGCAGACGATGCAGATCCGGTACGGCTGGCCCGGATCGCGCGGCGGCGGCGGGCTGGCGGCAGCGCGGCCATCGGAGAACGTCATGGCTCCAGCATGCCCGACGGCCGGCGCTGACCGGCCACGTGTCACGATGGGCCGCATGCCGTCGGCCGACCGCTACCGGGCACTGTCGTTCTGGCACGACAGCGTGCCAGGCACGCTGGCGCCCGGCGACTCGCTGCCCGGTGACCTGCAGGCCGACGTCGTGATCGTCGGGGCCGGCTTCACCGGCCTCTGGACGGCCTACTACGTGGCGAAGCGGGACCCGGGCCTGCGGATCGTGGTGTGCGAGCGCGAGATCGCCGGATTCGGGGCGTCGGGGCGCAACGGCGGCTGGTGCTCGGCCCTGTTCCCCGCGTCGTCCGCCAAGCTGGCGCGGCTGGGCAGCAGCGGGCGCGCGGGCGCGACGGCGATGCAGCGGGCCATGCAGGACACCGTGGACGAGGTGGGCCTGGTCGCGGCGGCGGAGGGAATCGACTGTCACTGGGCCAAGGGCGGCACGGTTCAGCTGGCGCGCTCGGCCGCGCAACTGGCGCGGGCGCGGGCCGAGGTGGCGGAGGCGCGCGAGTTCGGCGCCGGCGAGGAGGACCTGCGGCTGCTCGGCGCCGCGGAGGCCCGGTCGCTGGCGGCCGCCACGGACGTGCTGGGCGGGACGTACACGCCGCACTGCGCCGCGATTCATCCCGCGCGGCTGGCTCGCGGGCTGGCCGCCACCGTCCGCGCGACCGGGGTCTCGGTATTCGAGCGCACGCCCGTGCTGTCGATCTCGCCGGGGCGTGTCGTCACCGCGCTCGGCACGGTCCGGGCGGACTACGTCGTGCGGGCGACCGAGGGGTACACGCCGGGGCTGCCCGGTTTCCAGCGGGCCATCGCGCCGGTGTACTCGCTGATGATCGCGACACAGCCGTTGCCTGCCTCGGTGTGGGACGAGATCGGGCTGGCGGACCGGCCCACGTTCGGTGACCTGCGGCACCTGATCATCTACGGCCAGCGCACCGCCGACGGCAGGCTCGCGTTTGGCGGCCGCGGCGCGCCGTATCACCTCGGATCGGCGGTGCGGCCGGAGTACGACCGAGTGCCGGCGGTGTTCGCGGCGCTGCGCCGCACGCTCGCTGAGCTGTTCCCGGTGCTGCGCGACGTCGCGGTCAGCCACTGCTGGGGCGGTCCGCTCGGGGTGCCGCGCGACTGGTGCGCGTCAGTAGGCCTGGACTCCGCCACCCGGATCGCCTGGGCCGGCGGTTACGTGGGTGACGGCGTTGCGACCACCAACCTGGCCGGGCGGACGCTGGCGGACCTGATCACCGGCGCGGACAGCCCGATCACCCGGCTGCCGTGGGTCGGCCACCGGTCGCCGTCCTGGGAGTCCGAGCCGCTGCGCTGGCTGGGCGTGACCGCCGGGCTGCGCGCGATGAGCCTGGCCGACTGGGAGGAGGCGCGGACCGGGCGGCCGTCCGTGACCGCGGCGTTCATGGGCAGGTTCCTCGGCGGGTGAGCTGGCCGGCGCGCTGCCTCCCCTGGCCGCCCACCGGGCCGGCCGAGCTTTGCCGCGATAAGCTGGCTGCGGGCGCGGGGGGGCCGAGTCGGTCGGCTGGGCTGTGGTTCGCGCCCCGTGGTGAGTTGCGCTACGATCGCTCAGGCTTTCCTGAGGAAGCATCAAGCGCCGCTAGCTCAATTGGCAGAGCAGCGGACTCTTAATCCGCGGGTTCGGGGTTCAAGTCCCTGGCGGCGCACCCGTTCTGACCTGGGGTTATGCCAGTTCCGGGTTGTCTCGTGAAGGCCGTTTCCGGGCCATGTTTGCTCCACGTTTGCTCGTCAGTCCGGACCTAGTCGTTGGCGGCGTATCAGTCCTAGATCGTTGACCGGTAATTCGGCGCTGGTCGCCGGTGTTGCGCGACACTCCGCGAGTGATCCGTGACTGTCAGATGAAGAGTGTCCAGAATCGGCGTGTTCACACACGTCCGAGCCCTGGAGCCCGTCATGATCGCCGACCTGGACATTCTTCTCATCGCACTCTACGTGGAGCTGACCGACCGCATCATCCCCTCGCTGGGGTTCACCCGGTCCGGGCCGGGCAGGCCGCCACAGGTCACCGACGCCGAGCTGGTCTGCCTGGCTGTCGCGCAGGTGCTGCTGCGCTACGACGACGAGCGGCGCTGGCTGCGCGCTGCTGCATCGCGGGTCGGGCACCTGTTCCCGGCGCTGCTGGGCCAGTCGGAGTACAACCAGCGGCTGAAGGCGGCCGCGGTGTTGATGGAGTCGGCGCTGCGGTGGCTGGCTGATCACACTCCCGGGTCGGCGGAACTGCTGCGGCTGATGGACGGCACCCCGGTCCCGTGCGGCCAGTCTGTGGTCACCGCCAGACGCTCTGACCTGTTCGGATACGCCGGCTACGGGTACTGCGCCTCCCATAGCCGCTGGTACTGGGGATCGAAGCTGATGCTGATCTGCACCTGCGACGGGATAGTGACCGGGTTCGCGCTGGCCAATCCCAAGCTCGCCGGCGAACGCGACGAAGTCCGCCAGATGCTGCAGCGCCAGCCCGCTAACCGCCCGGCGCCCGGCACCGCGATCGTGGCGGACAAGGGTTTCTCCGGGGATGACTTCGAGGAGTTCCTGGCCGGCCCGGACCTGGGACTGACGCTGATCCGCCCGGCCCGCAAGAACGAGAAAGACCAGGGGATCTTCCCGAACTGGCTGCGGCAGCGGGTCGAGGCGATCATCTGGACGCTGAAGAACCAGCTCGGCCTCGAGCGCCACGGCGGCCGGGTGCCCGCCGGACTGTGGGCCCGTGTGGTCCAGCGCCTGCTCGCCCTCAACGCCGCGATCTGGCACAACTGGCAGACCGGCGCCCCGGTCAAGCGCTCCCTGATCGCCTACGACCACTGACCAGCACACATTTACCGGTCAACGATCTAGTCGCGTCGGCCCTTGCCGACGGCCGACCGGCCGTCCCGCGCTGCGGGCACAGGCCCAGGGCTCCCCTTCCGATGGTGTTACGCAGCGTGAGGCCCGCTGGCAGACGCGCCCGTCGGGAACTGCCGCACCCAGGCAGGTCGAAGCTGTCGTCTCCGGGCGGCCCCCTCGGCGGTGGGGTGCGCACACCGAACTGCGGCTCAGCATGGTCCCAGCGGACTTAATCCCGAAGGCATGACTCGCGATCGGTTCGTGCCCGGCCGTACGGCGGCCCAGTATGGCCGACGGTGTTGACAGTCGCTATGCCGGGTCCCTCCCCAGGTAGACGGGAGGTACACCGGAGGTACACCGGCACGGCTGCGTCCGTCCGCAACCTATGGCATGCCGGCAGCGGTAAGCGTTGTCGCGAGATCCATTACCTCAACGCCGGTGGCCCAGCCGGGGCTCGGCGGTCTCCACACCAGCCGGTCTTACCTGCCCGCCCCGGACCGGGCATGCTGGGTTGCCCGCCCCAACGACTGACTCGTGAAAACCGTGATAGCGTGTATTCATGACTTCGTCTCGGACCGAGAACACGGCAGCTGTGGCCGCCGCCCTGGGGCTGCGCCCTGCGACCGTGCAGATGTACGCCCGTAACGGCCGCATCCCGTTCGACAGCACGCCAGGAGGGCACCGGCGCTTCGATGTGGACGAGGTACGGGCGGCGCTGGATCTTCGCCCGAGTGCCGCGGTCGCGCCGCCGGCCAGATCTCGCGGGACGCGCGGCTGGCTGGTCGATGCCCTGGAGCTGGAGTCGTGGGCCGGCCGGATCACTGCGCGGCACGAGCTGCCCGAGCTGGCCCGGATGCTGGTGGCCGGCTCGGTGCGGGAGCTGCGCTCGGTGGAGTTCCGCGCCGGGGAGGGCACCGGGATGGGCGGCTGGGACGGCGTGGCCGACGCCGTCCGGGGGAATGCCTGGGTGCCGGAAGACGTGTCGGGGTGGGAGCTGGGGGTCAGCGAGGACGTCACGAAGAAGGCGGACGACGACTACGCGGCGCGCACGAAGAATCCGCTGGGCCTGACGAAGTCCGAAACCGTCTTCATCTTCGTCACGCCGCGCCGGTGGGATCAGCGCGACAGCTGGGCCACGGCCAGGCGCGCTGAAGGCGAGTGGAAGGACGTCCGGGCCTACGACGCGGACACCCTGGAGCAGTGGCTGGATGAGACACCAGCGGTGCACGCGCGGATCACCGCGATGCTCGGGCGGGATCCCGACGGCGCGCGCGACGTGCGAAGCGCCTGGGCGGACTGGGCCGCACGGACGGCACCGCCGCTGCCTGCCAGCCTCGTGACTGCCGGGCGAGATGAGCAGGTAGAACAGGTACTCGCGTGGCTGCATGGCGAGCCCTCGGCTGTCTCCGTCGAAGGTGAGTCGGGTGAAGAGGCGCTCGCGTTCATCGCCGCGTGCCTGCTGGGGCTCCCCGAGCAGGAGCGCACCGCGCTCTTGACCCGGGCACTGGTAGTGCGCACTTCCGCGGCGTGGGACGAAGTGCTCGCCCGGGCCGGTGCGGGCAGCGCACTGGTGCTGATTCCGGTGTTCGCGCATCCGGTGACCATCGAGGCAACCGACGCCGGCCACCATGTGGCCGTTCCCGTCGATCACAACGCGGTGCACACCGGCGAGGTGATCAGGCTTCCGCGGCTGCGCCGGGAGCCGGCGCGAGAGGCCCTTCTGGCCGCCGGGATTCCCGAGCACAGAGCCGGCGACCTGGCCCGGCTGGCGCGCCGCAGCCTGCTGATGCTGCGGCGCCGGCTCGCCGTCAGCGGCAGTGCGCTGCCTTTGTGGGCGCAGCCTGCGCACGGCGGCGAGATCGTCCCGGTGGTCCTGGCGGGTGCATGGCGGGAAGGCCACGACGCCGATGAGCAGATCCTCAGCAGGCTGGCGGGCCGACCGTACGCGGAGATCAGCTCGATGTGCACACGCTGGGCGGCCGAGGACGACATGCCGGTCCGCCGGGAGGGCCTGGTGTGGTTCTGCGTCTCGAAACAGGATGCGTGGGGCCTGCTCGCACGCCTGGCCACGGCCCGTGACCTGACCCGCTTCCGCGAGATCGCCGTGGAGGTGCTCAGCGCGGCCGACCCCGCGCTGGCCCTGGAGCCCGACCGCCGCTGGGCCGCCGGCGCGTTCGGCATCACCCCGCCGTGGTCCGCGCGGCTGCGTTCGAGCATCGCCGAGACGATCGCGATGATCGCCACCCAGAACGGCGACGAAGAATTGCCCGTCGGTGGCACCGGCCAGGAATACGCTGACGCGATCGTCGGCGAGATCCTGGCATCGGCCAACGGCGACCGGTCGGGCCAACTGTGGTCCTCGCTGTCGGACGTGCTGCCGACCCTCGCCGAGGCCTCCCCGGACCGGTTCCTCGACGCGGTGGACGCCGGGCTGGACAGCGGCGGCCTGAGCGCCGTGTTCGACCCCGAAGCCGAGGGCACTCCGTTTGGCTCGCCGACCCACACCGGGCTGCTGTGGTCTCTCGAAGCGCTCGCCTGGTCACCGCAGCACCTGGGTTCGGCGACCCTCGCGCTGGCTCACCTCGCCCAGCTTGATCCCGGCGGACGCTGGGCCAACCGCCCTGACCGCAGCCTCAACCAGATCTTCCTGCCCTGGCGCCCGCAGACCACGGCCACGCCCGAGCAGCGCCTCGCGGCCATCGATATGCTGCGCCATCGCGCCGCGCCGCAGGTCGCCTGGCCGTTCCTGGCGGGCTTGCTGCCAACCCCGCACTCGATCAGCGAGACCTCTTACCAGCCGCGCTGGCGCGAGTGGCACCTCGACTACCAGCCGCCGCAGATGGGCATCGCGGAATGGGTGCGGCACGCCGGACTGATCGTGGACCGGCTGCTGGAGGATGCCGGGCTGACCGGCGCACGCTGGGCGGATCTGATCGCCAGGCTGCCTTATGTACCCCAGGCGCAGCATGACCTGATCCTGGACCGTCTGCGCGGTCTCGACCCTGCCGCATTCGACGACGCGGACCGCGCCGCGGTGGCCGGCGCGCTGCGGACCGTGGTGCGCGACCACCGACGGTTCGCGAATGCCTCGTGGGCCCTGCCGGCTGATCGCGTGGACCGGATCGAGGGGCAGTTGCGCCGCTTCCAGGGCCGTGACACCTCCCAGGACCTGGCGTGGCTGTTCGCGAATTTCGTCGAGCTGCCAGCCCCGGGATCGCGGGACTCCGGCGCGGAACAGCAGGCCATCAAGCAGCTCCAGGAGCACGCCGTCCGCGATCTCCTCGCCAGCACCGGGATCGGCGCAATCTGGGAACTGGCCGGACGCTGCGAGGCGCCGCGTCTGCTCGGCTACACGGCCGGACGCGTCACCGCGGACTTTGACGGAAACGTCATCGCGGAGCTGGACTCCGCAGGCCAGGCACGGCGCGAGGCAGCCATGGGCTGCATCGCGGGCCGCTTCGAATCCGCAGGCTGGCCGTGGGCGGCATCCCACCTGGAACACGCCCAGACCTGGCCCGCGCTACGAGTAGCAGGCTTCCTGCGCTCGCTTCCCCCCAGCGCACGCACGTTCGACTGGGCGGACGGGTTCGGAACCGAGGTGCGGGAACGCTACTGGGAGAAGGTACCGGCCCTCCTTGTCCAGGACAACGCCGACCGGGAACGCGCGGCACGCACTCTCGTCGAACTCGGCCATGCGGCCAGCGCTCTCGGCCTGCTCACGAACGCCGTCCAGCACGGCACGGCCGACCCAGACCTCGTAGCCGAAGCGCTGAGCAAGGCCACCATCGACTTCCCGGCCAGCGGCCTCCCGATGTTCCTGCACTACGTAACCAGCCTGCTGACATACCTGGACGGCCAGCCCCAGGTGGACCGGCAGCGCCTGGCTCAGCTTGAGTGGCGTTACCTCCCGCTCCTCGAACCCCACGAACGCCCCACCCGAGTCCTCCACCAGGAACTGACGCGCAACCCGGAGTTCTTCGTCGAGGTCATCGAGATAGTCTTCATCCCCGAACAGGACGACCAGGACCGAGAGATCACCGACGAGCAACGCCAGCGGGCGACCCTCGGCTACCGGCTTCTCCGGTCCTGGCACACGACACCCGGCAGCCCGGGCACCTCCGAAGCCCCCGCCGGGCCGAGCCTCGCAGAATGGGTCGCCGCCGCACGTACGCTCCTCACCGAGCGCAAGCTCCTGCGCTCCGGTGACCAGTTCATCGGCCAGGTCCTGAGCCAGACCCCCGAAGACTCCGATGGCACCTGGCCGGGCCTTCCCGTACGCGAGATCATCGAGGACGCCCGAAGCCAGGATCTCGAACAGGGCATTAATACCGCGATCATCAACAGCCGCAGTACGACATGGCGCGGCCTGGACACCGGGGGCCAGCCCGAGCGGGCTCTAGCCGACAAATACCAGGACTACGCGCAACGCGTCGGGACCCAATGGCCCCGCACGCGGCGCATGCTCCGCCGCATCGCCGAGAACTGGGACCGGCGTGCTCGCCAGGAAGACCAGCTCGCAGCAGCCCGCGAAGACTTCTGGTCGTGAGCAGAATCCCCCCGGCCGCTGACGGCAGTTCATGGTCGTGCTCCAGCTGAACGCGGCCCGCGACGAGTCGATACGAAATGTCGGCAGTACCGGGCACCATGGCCCTGGACAGAGAAGAGGCGTGATGTTGCACAGGGCGCTGACAGCTCCCCAGGACTGGGGGCCGGTTATCGATCCGTCATGCCCGGCCGCGCCGCCACGCCACGGCGCCCTAAGCGCCAGCCATGTGCGCTATGCCGTGCGGCGTTACTTTTCCCTGGCGGTGCTGGCCCACCGGCTGGGGGGCCAGCATGCGTGAGGAGTTCCATGACCGCATCGTCGGCGCGGCTGACGGCGTCGCCGAGCTGTACTTGTTCGGCAAGAAAATTGACCAGCCGGCGACGCGGGAACAGAAGGAGTTCATCGAGGGGATCGTCGCGACCGACTATGACGGCCGGACGCTGATCGAGCTGCTGCAGAACGGGCATGACGCGCATCCGGCCGGACGTTCCGACGGGCGGCTGGAGTTCGCGCTGCGGAAGGACGAAGGCGCCAGCGGAGTGCTGTATGTGGCCAACGGGGGCAACCCGGTCAGTCACGGCGACTTCGCGGCGATGTGCCGGGTCGCGATGTCGAACAAGCGGCCCGATGAGGGTATCGGGAACAAGGGCGTCGGTTTCAAGAGCGTGCTGCAGCTGGCGGACAGTCCGGAGGTTTACAGCGCCGCCGAGCCTGGTGCCACAGGGTTCAAGGGATACTGCTTCCGGTTCGCCCGGCCCGCCGACTTTGACGGAAGCTCGACGAATCCGGCCGGGGCCTCGCACTGGTCGACGGCTTCATCGGCATGTACGGCGGGAGCCGCGGAATAGCGACGCCGGCCACGGCAAGACCGTCTGCGTCGTGATCCGCCTGGCCGCTGACCCGGCTGGTATCCAGTGACGGGCCTATCGGCCGTCGGCGCCGCCCAGCTCGGGGGTCCGCCCAGAGGGCATCGCCGCAAGAGAGCGAGCGCGGCTGTCACCCGGCGCGCTGGTGCTGGCCATGCGAAAGAGCATCCGCCGTTGCTGGGTTGCCGTACCGAGCCGTAGCAATACAGCCCTGGGTAGGTGACTGACCACTCTCGACGCGGAAGACATGCTGCGTGAGGCCATCAGGAAGCAGGACGCGCTCACAGCCGGCACTTAGTCCGTCACGGTGATGCTTGGGCCGGCTGTCGTCCTGGTGCGCCTGCTCCCGATCCGTGCCGGCGCGCGCCGTGCGCTGGCAGGGGTGGTGGCGGGGCGGATGAGGGCGGCGACGTCTTCGGCGGACTGGCGGGCGAGCTGGGGCAGGACGCTGGTGTAGGTGTCGGCGGCGATCGTGATGGAGGACAGGCCGAGGGTTTCCTGGACGACTTTCATGTCGTGCCCGGCGGCGATACTGGTAGCCAGCAGTGTTCCGATGACGTCGAATAGCTCTGGTGATGCCTGTGCCCGTGGGGTTATTCGTCAGTCTCTGTGGTCGCGTGCCAGGGCGAGTGATGCTGCGTAGCGGGCCCAGTCCCCGCTGGCCTGGTGGGTCCAGCGGGTAGCGGTTCCCGTGCTGATGTGCAGCAGGTCGGCCAGGACGGCGGCGGGGACTTCGGCGGCGAGCTGGAGCAAGGTGGCCCGCCGGCCGGGCAGTGCCCGGATGCCGATGGCTCGCAGGCGTTCCCCGAGCCGGGCGGCTGTGATCGGGCGGCCCGGCAGGTGCCCCGGGAACAGCCATGGGCTTGGTCCTGCGGGTGATCCGACGCCGACGTGGCGGCGGCCGGTGCCGATCAGGCAGGAGATCAGGCCGGCGAGTGGCTCGGGGACGTTGATGT
>JBOHCP010000133.1:0-9913 GCA_050698875.1 Streptosporangiaceae bacterium
CCAGAAAAATCCAAGGGATATTGTCAGCAGCCCCCGCACCAAGGCGGCCGGTTCCGACGACGTGACCGCTGTCGCTGATGTCCCTGGCCGACAGCGGCTCGAAATCTGGCGCCGTTATCTCGGCCAAGCTGTAGGTACTCGAACCATCGGGGGCCCGGACGGCGAACGCGCACGGCACACCTGGCCGGGACCGCGGGCCGGACGCGCGCAGCGAGCCGGATGCGCCCTGTACCAAGCGCACCTTGGTCGGGTCGATACCCAGGGTCTTGAAAACATCTTCCAACATCTTTGCCGTCTTCCTGCCGTAGGTGACCTGCGGAAACTGCGACGGTCCAGCTGTGGCTTCATCGCTCAGCTGCAGGACGCCTGAGCCGTCCGATCGGAAGGACAGGACGACGCAGTCGGCGCTCACAGCGCCACCGCTGGCAGGTGATGCAGCAGCTCTAGCGTTGACAGCTTGCATCCGGCGCCGAATACGCCCGCCGTCCGTCGGGTACCTGGCAGCGAGGTTACCCAGCATGCTCCGGTCGCTGCTTGGCACGGCCTTTTTGCGACCCGTCACGATAACGGTGCCCTTGCGGTGTGTGCTCAGGGCGCGGGACGTGACGGCCATGGTGGGTTGCACTGCGTGCTCGGTTCCGAAGCAGTCCTCGAAATTGGAGATGACGAACGCGCGAGGCGTGCCGTCTTCGAACCCGGCAAGCGTGAAGCTGTGCGGTATCCAGCGCCGAGCATCTCTCCGTACCTCGGTCAGAAGCCTCGTCCCATGCTCCGCGAGGTGGTCAGCCACCTCGCTCATGGTGCGATCGACGCCATCTCCCAGCCAGTCCGCAACGTGAGCCGAGATGTCACGGCCTTCCCACCGTCCGAGGCCCGTATAGGTTACGAAGCCAGACCATTCCCGATAGTTGAGGGACACTGCTTTTCCGGAGCGGTCGGTAATCAGCTTGCCGGTATTGGAGTTTGTGAGGCGGAAGTCGGCTGACTGATAGATGTATTCACGACTCAGGACCGTGATATTTAGCGTCATGGTTTAATGGCCGTTCGCGGTGGTCGCAATTGCCCTCCCGCACTCAATTATGGATGCAGGACTACTTGGTTGACCAGCAAGTTCGCTGGTCGAGGGTTCAGATTGCGAGGGCTTGCACGAGAGACCCTCAGGACCGAAGACCGACCGGGGCTCTGTGGGCTGGGCCGCCGCCCTCAGCCAGTGGGACTAGTTCGAGCCGTCGGCCCTAGGCGCAGCTCTGTCCACTGGCGTGGCAATACCACTCAGCTGTCCGTACTTTGGAGAGGGCAACCGGGGAAGTCTGTTGGTGAGTGACGCAGCTTTACCCGCAGCCGGATAGTTCCGAGATCGATATCGAGACGGATGCCTTCAAGGTCCGCCAGTGAGCGCGTTGGCCTGTTCGGCCTCGTTGGTCCGGTCATTGTGGGTAGCCGCGGTCATGGCCCTCTGCAAAACTTCCGGGTCATCAATTGAGCCTGGCTACGCCATCCGGCCGGCACTGATGCCCAGTCGGACACGCCGGGACTGAGTGGAAGCGTCGGTGGTAGTAGCGGGACTGGTGTCGGCTATAGGCACACGTTCGCTTTGCCGTTGCTCATTGCGCTAGGCCTTCGGCTGCTAGCAGCGGCAGTGTCTGCGAGGCGCGGGCGCGGTGCGCGGTTTCTCTCGCAGGTCTATCGTGATCTTGCCTGCGGGACCTCGGTCGGTCGGCGCGGGAAGTCGATGAAAGCCCTGTGAGCAGGCATTTTCCGGTCAGGTGGCCGACTTCGTAGAGCTAATCGCTTACATTTTCGAGAAGTCGCTGCTAGCTGCGCCCCCAGCAGGATTCGAACCTGCGCACACGGCTCCGGAGGCCGTGTGCCGCGATGTGCCCGCGCCACGCCTGACCTGGGGAAACGGGCGACAGGGCGGCGTCCGGGCGGGTGTTCTATCGCAGGTCTCTCGCGTGTCCAGAGCTCATCAGCGTTCAGAGGCACGATTCCGCTGATCAGCACGCATGCGCGGCAGCCTCATCACCCTGCCGTGTTGTGGATCTTGTCCAGCCGAGTCCAGCTGTGGCGGGGCCTGAGTGGGTATCTAGCCAGCGTCCCGGACTCCCGCAGGCGAGTCACCCGCGCCGATCCAGAGCTTCTGGTCGGTCATACTGGCTGCCCCTGTAGCGGTGCCGAAAGCGGGGGAGCGGGAGGAACGGGTGGCGGACACCTTGGCAAACATCGCCGGTGGATGGCTGAGTCGCGGGACCCTCGGCGGCCAAAGGCGGGCGGAGGTGGTCGTAGTTGGGCTGCATTCGCCCGGTCGGCACCGCCCGCGCGGCCCGTGGGCGGCTCGGCAGCCGTGCCGAATAGGAACTCCTGTTGAACGATAGGAATATGTAGGCTTCGGCGCGCAGAACCTCCGGTTCAGGTCGGCCAGGGCCCGGCTCACAGACGGTGGTGCACCCACACTGCCGGCTCGACGTAGACCGCGTAGCCGTGCTCGACGCTGCAGTGGACCGGCACGAGGGCGCCGGGCACCACGAGCGGCCCAGACTCGTCGAACGGCAGGCCGGTCCAGGACCGCCACTCCGCCAGGGTTCCGGGGATGACCATCGCGCGATTGCAGGTGCCAACGATCCGCCCGCCGGCCCTGACGTGAACCCGCAGCCAGGAATCCACCGGCAGGCCGTCGTCGCGGACCTGCGCCGCGTACTCCTCGATGGACATGGCAGGCAACAGGTGCTTGCGGTTCGGCCGCACCGGGGCGACCAGGTGCTCGAAGCCCAGCCGTGCCACGTTGTCCCGCATCGCCGCCAGCATCTTCGCGGACAGGCCGGTTCCTTGCAGGTCCGTGGGAATGGTGATCTCCAGCGCCGAGACCAGGTTCGGCTCGCGCCCGATCTGGCGATCGCGCGCCGAGCGCCAGATCACACCGTCCCAGCCGTCGGCCGGCAGCTCCCCGAGAGCCGGGTCGCCATCCCAGGCGAAAGGCACGCAGAACGCGCGGGCGATCGCCTGGTCCGGGGCGCCGGCGTCATAGGCAATCAATCCGAATTCAGGGTGCGCGATCCGGTTGTCGCTGAAGTAGAGCAGACCGATGGCGTCCTCGCTCATGAACGCGGGCCACGGATCGGTCACCGCCTTCACGACCTAGGACTTCATGGCGGGCCGCTCGGCGACGGTCACAATACGCAGATCCATCCCCGGATCTTAGGAAGATCAGCGCGCCGGGAGCACTTTGATTTTCTCGCCGCAGCTGCGACATCACCGGCACCGGCGGAAACCCGCCCAGGCCAGGGCCACATCACCGAAACCCCAGGACTACCCGGCCGGGACCCGGCTACCGCAGACACAGCCACAACGGCGCGGGAATCCCGATATGGACACCTCGGTAGATCGATGCTGCAGGTGGTCGTCGATCGCTCCGAACGGCGGATCCTGCGCACCTGTGCCAGGCTCGCTGGTCAACCTGGAGACCCGGCCGGTGGGACGCTGCGCGTCGCCCAGCACGGCAGCGTCCACGGCGGCAAGGTCACAGGCATCCGCCAAGTCCAGTACGGCGCGGCGGTCCGCGCCGCCCGCCCGGCCAAGCCCGGCAAGAGCTGCACCCGGGCTGGGCAGAGGCTGAACGGCGTTCCAGCCGCCCGCCGGGGGTAGGACGTGCGCCGCCTTGGCCGCTCCCGCGACTGGGTCCACCTTGGGCGCCTACTCAGCGATGACCGCATCGAATGCGCGGCCGCGGGGTGCCAGCCTTCGAGCGCAGCTCGCGCTCCGCCCCGCGCTCATTACGAGCTAGGAAGGTCAGGGGGCGTCTGAGCCTGTCTCGGAGGGGGCGACCGCCTCCACGCTCTATGGTCACTGCGTGGCGGTCTTCGGTCAGCGTGGAACGCCGCGTTAGACGGAAGCGCTCTTGCGGCGGTTGCATGCTTCGCAGCGGAGCTCGATGTTGCGCGCGGTATTCGAGCCTCCCTTGCTGATTGGGATGATGTGGTCGAACTCAAGCCGCTCTCTGGAACCGCAGTCGATGCATCGTCCGCGGTCGCGACGCCAAACCTCGTGGCGTACCCGTTCCGGTATCGCCTCCCGCACGAACCCGTCGATGTGAGCGACTCGCGTAGTTCCGCCCTCCCGGGCCGCGAGCCCCGCGATCTCGGTTGAACTCAACCTCGGCTCATGCGCAATAGCGAACACGGTATCGAACTCGCTGCGGATCGTCTCAGCGAGCGCGGAGCCCAGCTCGGCCGCTTCGGCGAACGTCCAGACGCGGCGGAATCGAAGGCCTGGGCGCATCAGCGCGGGCCAATTACCGAGAAATTCGTCGAGAAAACGCAGTAGCACGGCGTCGTCGCCGTCGTCAGCGAATCCCCTCTGTTTCAGCCATGGCCACAGCTCATGCTCGACGTCCTCCCGGGTGTAGTTGCCGACCCGGCGGAGCGCGTCCTCGTCCTCCCAACACGCTACATAGTCAAGCAGCGCAACCGACGGATGCATATACAGTCGTCTGCCTGGTGACGCTGTGTGGTACGCAAGGTGGGGCGACGGCTCGACTGTCCATCCTCGTTCGATCGCAGCGGCCACGAGAGCCGAGCCGAGTCTGCGACCGTAGAGGTAATGCGCCTGCGGTGCTAGCTCAGCCGGCCACGTCGCCAGCACCACGCCGCCGGCGAGTTCGCTGATCCACAGCCGTTGAGTGGAACGAAAGTGCAGACGCTTTTCTAGATTGACCCATGCGCGCCCAGGCTCGGGCTGGACCCGCGCGACATCAGTCAGCAAGTCCGGGCGCGGATCACCGAGATCGGGTCCGTCATATCCGATCTGCGCTGTCATGCCGCCCAGGCTAGCGCGCCTCGTGCACGCGCCAGCGATTCGTTGCCCCCTCATGGCGCGCACGCCGTGCAGGAGATCAGGGCGGCTCTCGTGCGAGAACGACAGCGATGAGTGCACCGGCCGCCGATCCATGGCGAACGCGCTGGGTGAGGCGGCGGAGCTGCCATCACCGACCGGGAGCGCCGGATCGCCGATTCGGGTCTCGTCGAAGTAGCGTTGTTCGCGGCAATGGCTGCACGCAGATCGTCCCTGTTATGCGCGGCTTCGGCGTGCGCAGAGGCCTGTTCAAAGGTCGTTCATAAGGCGGTTAGAGTCGCGTTTGAGTCGACGGGCTGTGATCACGGCCGACGCGACCCGGGCGTCGACGACCAGTACGTCGGGCGCGTCCTGTTCGCCAATGGCCAGACACTCCTCGGCCGAGACGGGTGATCGAGAGCCGGTTGCTTCAGGGAGTGCGCCCATCACGACGGCAGGCTCACCGAGGTGGGCGTTAGTTGGCGAGATGCGCGGCAACTCAGTTTTCGCGGTGGCGCCTGGCGCGTGCGAGCAGATCGGCGATGTGCTGCGCCGTAGCCGGCTGCGGGTGGTCGAAGGATCCGCCGGTGCCGTACGTGTATGGGGTGGCGCCGGGCTGGAAGCGCCAGCCTTCGCTGAGCACGCCGACGTCATAGGGGTCGTATCCGATGGCGTCGACGCAGGCGCTCGCGGTGTTTTTTGCCAGCTGGTCGTCGCCGGCGATGGCAAGGCTGCTGCGGTCCGCGGCGCCCCGCGGCCGGGCCAGCGTCGCGAGGTGCCCGAAGAACACGGTGTTGAAGGCCTTGACTAGGTGGGAGCCGGCCAGGCGGGCCTGCAGCAGCTGTGATGATGTGGCGCTCTCGTCGTCCAGCGCCGCGATGTGGCCGTCCCGGTCGGGTATGTAGTTGGTGGCGTCGAGGACGACTTTGCCGATGAGCTGCTCGGCCGGCAGCTCGCTGTACGACGAGAATGGAACGGCAATTATGACGAGGTCTGCGGCGCCGGCAGCTTCGGCGGACGTTGCGGTACGGGCATTTGGTCCGAGCCGGGCTGCCAGGTCGCTGAGGGTAGCGCGCCCGCGGCCGTTGCTCAGCACAACGTGGTAGCCGGCGTCGACCGCTAGCCCGGCGACCGTTCCGCCGATCCGGCCGGCGCCGATGAGCCCGATGACCGCCGCCCTGGACGTTACCTTGAGCAGGTCATAGGCCGCGTGCACGACTTCGGCGGCACTGCTGGGGGCGTGCCAGAGTAGATGGGCGAGGGTTGCGCTGTGAGTCTCGAGGTCGCCGTGTGCGACTGCGACGTCCAGGTCGGCGACGAAACGGGCGGTGGCCTGGTCCATCCCGGATCGCTGGAGTTCGCGGGCGTATTCGCCGGCTGGCAGGTCGCGGTAGGTGACATTCGTGCCAGTGATCTCGGTGATGATCCGGGCGAGTTCGGAGACATCGTAGGCTGGGCCGCCGAGCTCGCGGGTCCGGTTCCCGGTCTCCTCGCGGAGCAGTGCCACGGCGGCTGCTGTGGCGTAGTCCTGCCGGGTGGCGGTGGACATCCTGCCGTGGCCGGCCGCGCCAATGATCTCGCCCGCGGCGAGGTACTCGCCGAGATGGTCGGGGTAGCCCTCGCTGTAGTAGCCGTTGCGCAGCACCGTATAGGGCACGCCTGCCTCGCGGAGCACCCGCTCGGTCTCGGCCAGGCCCATGACCGGCACCAGCCCAGCCCGCGACACAAGATTCGGGTCATCAAAGCAAGCGTGCGTCTTTCCCGGATCATGCGACAATCGCATCTGCGAGGTGTCCTCTCCAGCTCGGCGACGGAAGCTTCAGTAACTCCCATCGTCCCAGCTAAGAGGGCACCTTTCGCATAACGACACCCAGACATCGCCTTGACGTGGTGGATCGAGGCTTAGCCCTGGCACCCGTCGGCCTCATTCTGATAGCAGTGACCCGGCTGCCCATCATGTCGGACTGCAAGGTGAGCACGGCGACCGCCTCGTCACCAGCAACGGCTACCTCAACACCTTGCTCGGCAGTCTGCTCCCCATCGTTCCACTGGTAATCCCGTACGTGGCCCTGCTGCTCTTGTTCTCCCGTCAGTTCATTGTTGGGAAATAGCCTCCACGGGCAGCTTGTTTAGGGTTGCGGGTGTTTGTCGAGCACCAGCGGGTCCACCTCCCGAGCAGACTAGCTAGCAGCGACGCAGCATCAGGAGCTCCTCCCTACGCTCGACGTCCACCACCCCTGCAAGGCGGGATGGCCGAGAATCATCGTCAGCCTCTCGGACCAGCCTCGGCAGGCGGCGCTGCGAGGAAGATCCCGCGTGGCGTGCGGCCATTGCAGGCGAGACCGGGTATGCCGTCGCCGACGACGTCCCCCAATTGACGAGCACCACAGTTCTGTGTCACTTGTAGAAGCGGAGGGAGCAGTCCTGGGCGTGGCTCGATTGCAGCAACGATCGTGGACGTCAGAACGGGAGCGAGGCGAGGCAAAGCGGCGGCTATTCCTTGACCGCACCAGTCGAGCACTCGGTCTGGACCCAGACGAGATTGAGCGCCGTTTCCAGCCACCGTCTGGCGGGTCTGGGCGGGCCAACCCACTCCGCGGTGCCAACGGTCCTTCGTGCGCTCGAGAACTTGCCGACGCCTGCATCCCCGCCGAGCCATTGTCCTGGTACCCCGATGGCCTGGTATTCAGTACTCCCCGCAAGGACGTCGCCTCAACCTCAGCCGTTGTACAGGGCAGGTTCTTCATTCAGAACGCGTCCAGCTTCCTTCCGGCGCTCGCGCTGCAGGCAGCCCGGGGCGACAGCGTGCTCGACGTGTGTGCCGCCCCGGGGGCCAAGACCTCCCACCTTGTCGCTCTAGCGGGCGGTGATCTGGATGTCTGGGCCAACGACGCGATCAAGCCGCGCCTGGCCCGCATCGCGGACGTAGAGGCGACCCTCGGCTTCACCGCCGCGACCAAGACGTCCTACCCGGCTCAGTACATCGACAAATATGTGAATCGGTCATTCGACCGGATTTTGTTGGATGCCCAGTGCTCTGGCGAAGGTCTCTTGGACTTGCGGTTCAGCACCGCGTTCCGCTATTGGTCCACTGCCCGCATCGCGAAGTACCACCACCTCCAGACCAAGATGCTCACGGCGGCGTTTCGCCTCCTGAGGCCCGGAGGGATACTGGTGTACTCGACGTGCACCGTCGCTCCCGAGGAAAACGAGGGGCCAGTGTCGACGCTCCTCCAGCGAGAACCGGCTGCCCGCATCGAGCCTGTCATCATCGACGACGCACCCACCGTGCATCCAGTCGTCCGGTGGGAGGGAGCGCAGTACCACCCCGCGGTGACCGGCTCACTGCGGCTGGCACCTTCCGGGCACTTCGAGGCCTTCTTCTTGTGCCGTATCCGCAAGCTCGGCAATGGTTTCGATGAGCTCGACTTGGCACCGCTCGACCTTGCCGAAGAGGGCCGTCGGCGATCTGGCGCGGCGTGACTTTGGTGACCGATCCGTTCCGCGAACGACGCCGTGACGAGCTCACCGCGGCGCTCCGCCCGCTGCTTGGACCACTGCAGGAGCCAGTCAAGGTGCCGTCAGGGGAGAACATCGTGGTCCGCACTGACACCGCCCGCTGGGGAGAGGTTGCCGTCCGGCTTTCACCGGCGAGCCGTCGGAGCAGGGATCAACTCGAGGCGGAGCTGTCGTTCATCCGCTGCTTAATCCGAGGAGGCGCCTCCGTGGTGCCGCCTCTGGAACCCGTGTTCCCGAAGCCCGTCCACTGGGCGGGTGCCGTCTGGTGGGCGGTGGCGTTTCCGTGGATCGCGGGGAGCGCCCCAGATATCTCGGACCCCGACGCGCTGCGGACCTGGGGAGTGCTTCTGGGGCAGATCCACATGATCGCCGCGCCCATCGGGCCTCTGCCCGGTCGACCTCGGTGGTCGAGCTCAGGCCACTTCGCTATCGACTGGTACCTCGCCGACTGGTCGGAGAAGGAACGGTCAGCTATGCGGCGCATTCTGGGCACGCTCCAAGGCCCTTCGGCTGTCACGACCTGCCATGGCGACCTCGGCTGGGCAAACGTGGTATGGCCCGGAGGCCGCGCCACGGCCATCGACTTCGACGACTGCTGCACAGCGCCGTCGGCCTACGACATAGCAGCGACCACAGTCGACCTCCTTGTCGACCACTCTGGCGAGCTCCGGCTGGCTCCGGATTCCGCCCTCGAAGCCTTGGCTCTAGGATATGGCGATGTCGTGGAGGGAGGGGCTCATGCTATGTGCTCGCCCGCGGTCGACTGCTTCCTGTGGGTGCTCCTCATCGAGCGGTGCGTTACAGCTCGACGGACAGGACCGGCTAATCCTGAAGCCGACCACCGCCTGCGGGAGGCGCTTCGCAGCGGCGTCCTCCCTTCGCTGCTCGGGCCAGGCCGTCGGCGGTATGGACAGCTCTTCGTCTGAGCACCCCGAGCAGGTGACTCCGTCAGCCGCGCGCAAGGGAGGTCGCCGCGATGCCTGAGCGGCTGGCGGTGCATGGCGGCACACCCGTCTGCACTGGGGGCTGGCCCTCGTGGCCGGTGATACGGCCGGGAGCCCGGCGTGCCCTCCTTGATGCTTTCGACTCCGGCCACTGGACGATATCGGCCCCGGAGGGCGGTGAGCTAGAGCCCGCCTTCGGGCGCGCGTTCGCCGATTACTGCGGTGCGCCCGTCGGTGTCGCCACGGCGAACGGGTCGGCCGCCCTCGCCGTAGCACTTGCGGCGGCAGGCGTCGGGGCCGGTGATGAGGTCCTGGTTCCAGCCATCAGCTGGGTGGCGTGCGCCGCAATTGTGGTCTCGCTAGGAGCGGTGCCGGTGCTGGTCGATGTTGAACCTAACGACCTGTGCATGTCCCGGTCCGCTGCCGAGGCGGCTTGCGGGCCGCGGACTTCCGCCGTGGTTCTTGTGCATCAGAATTGCTGGATCGCCGACGTGCAGGGGTTCACCGAGCTAACCCGGAGGCGAGGCCTCGCGCTAGTCGAGGACGGTTCGCACGCCCACGGAGCACGACGGCAAGGTCATCGGGTCGGGACCTTTGGCTCGACCGCTGGCTTCAGTCTCCAG
>JBOHCP010000134.1:0-9901 GCA_050698875.1 Streptosporangiaceae bacterium
CTTCCGCGGCGGCCTGGGCGGCCCCGCGGCCAGCCGGGCGCGCATCTGGTCGCGCGCTTGCCACCGGGTCTCCAGCCACAAGGTGCACCCGGCAGCGGCCCAGCCTGCGACCGTTTCCGCCGCCGCGTCCGCGTCGCCGGCCGGCGTCTCGCCGTCGGCGATGACGTCGAACCAGGCCGGGACGCCCTGCTCGGTTAGCCAGCCGCGCATGGCCGCCGCGTCCGTCGGGCCTGGCTCGGCCGTCCGGTACTGCGGGATGACGCCGTCGCAGCGCAGCGCCCGCCGCATCGACCTCTGGGCCGGCCAGACACCGACCACCCAGATGGGAATGCGGTCCTGCACCGGAGCGGCCGCCGCGGACAGGTCGAGCCGACCGGTCTGGTAACGGTAATGCTCGCCGTCGAAGCTGCGGCCGCCATCCCACAGCGTGCGAATCAGGTCGATGCCCTCGTCCAGCAGCGCTGCCCGGCTGCGCAGATCGGTCACCTCGCCGGTGGCTGGCAGGTCGGTGTCGAGCGCGCCCACTCCGACCGCGAGGATAGCCCGGCCGGCCGACAGCTGATCCAGCGTGGCCACCTGGCTGGCCACCTTCCACGGGCGGCGCCACGGCAGCGGGGTCAGCATGGTGCCGAGGCGAACCCGGCTCGTGCGTGCCGCGATCGCCGCCAGCATGCTCCACGCGTCCGGCCCGTACGCCGCCTCCCAGACGAACACGCCGTCCCAGCCCGCCTGCTCGGCCAGTAGCGCCAGCTCGATCTGCTCGGTCGCGGTCCCGCCGGGCAGCACCGCGCCGCAGCGTAGCTCTGTGTCCATGCCCACAGTGGTAGCACGGGTCGCCGACAGCCTCCGGGCCACGCCGCGCCGTTGCCGCGGCCGGCCGGGGGGCAGCCGGCTACTATCGGGGCATCATGACTCGCGGCCTCCTGCTTCCAGGCCGCGGCGAGGCCCGGTAACCAGCCCGGTCGGCCCCTCGCCGCGGGTCGTTGTGCCGCGCCGGCCGCTTCCGTCTCACCTCTGGAGCAGAGCACAGTCATGACCAATCCTTCACTGCAGCGTCCCGCTGGCATGCCGTGCCACCGGTACCGGCCGTTCCCCCCGATTGACCTGCCTGACCGGCGGTGGCCCGCCCGCACCATGACCGCCGCGCCGCGCTGGCTGTCAACCGACCTGCGGGATGGCAACCAGGCGCTGATCGACCCGATGAACTCCGCCCGCAAGCAGGCCATGTTCGACTTGCTCGTGCGGATGGGCTACAAGGAGATCGAGGTCGGCTTCCCGGCGGCCAGTCAGACTGAATTCGACTTCATCCGAGGCCTGATCGACGGCGGCGCGGTCCCGGACGACGTCCGCATCTCGGTGCTGACCCAGGCCAGGGACGAGCTGATCGAGCGCACGGTGCAGTCCCTCGCGGGAGCCAGGCTGGCCAGCGTGCACCTGTACAACGCGGCCGCCCCGCTGTTCCGCAGCGTGGTCTTCGGCTGGGACGGCGACGGTCGCGAGGAGTGCAAGGCCGTCGCCGTAGACGGGACCTGGTCGGTGCTCAAGTACGCGGACCAGTACCTGGCAGGCACCGACTTCGGCTATGAGTACTCGCCCGAGATCTTCATGGACACCGAGCTCGACTTCGCGCTGGAGATCTGCGAGGCCGTGATGGACGTCTGGCAGCCGGGACCGGGCCGGGAGATCGTGCTGAATCTGCCGTGCACCGTCGAGCGGTCGACGCCCAACGTCTACGCCGACCAGATCGAGTGGATGAGCAGGCAGCTGTCCAGGCGCGGGCACATCGCGCTCTCCGTGCACACGCACAACGACCGCGGCACCGCGACGGCCGACGCCGAGCTCGCGATGCTGGCCGGCGCCGAGCGCGTGGAGGGCTGCCTGTTCGGCAACGGCGAGCGGTCGGGCAACGTCGACCTGATCACGCTCGGCCTGAACCTGTACAGCCAGGGCATCGACCCGATGATCAACTTCAGCGACATCGACGAGATCCGCCGCACCGTGGAGTACTGCAACGGCATCGGCGTGCACGAGCGGCACCCGTATGCGGGCGACCTCGTCTACACGTCGTTCTCTGGCTCGCACCAGGACGCGATCAAGAAGGGCTTCGACGACCTGGACCGCCAGGCCGCCGCCGCGGGCCGCCCGGTCAGCGAGCTGCCGTGGCACATGCCGTACCTGCCGATCGACCCCAAGGATGTCGGCCGCACCTACGAGGCCGTGATCCGGGTCAACTCGCAGTCCGGCAAGGGCGGCGTCGCCTACATCATGAAGTCCGATCACCACCTGGACCTGCCGCGTCGGCTCCAGATCGAGTTCAGCCAGGTGATCCAGCGGCACACTGACGCCGAGGGCGGCGAGGTGAGCGCCGCGCTGATGTGGGACATCTTTGCCGCGGAATACCTGGATCCGGGACCGTTCGAGCTGGTCAGCTACGGCTCGGCGAGCGAGGGCGGGACCGAGCGGGTGGACTGCGTCGTGCGTGCATTCGGTGCCGAGCACGCGCTGTCGGGTGTCGGCAACGGGCCGATCGCGGCGTTCTGCGCCGCCGTCTCCGAGGTCGACCTCGGTCTCGGCGGCGTCGGCGTCCGGGTGCTTGACTACGCCGAGCACGCGCTCACCGCGGGACGCGACGCCGAGGCCGCAGCGTACCTGGAAATCGAGGTTGGCGATCGCGTGCTGTGGGGAGTCGGGATCAGCTCGTCCATCGTGCGGGCGTCGGTGACGAGCGTGATCAGCGCTCTGAACCGCGCAGCGCGGCAGGTCGCGCGCTGACGGCCGCTAGCCGCGCCGGTAAAACGGCGTGCCCACGGCGGCGATCTGCTCGTCGATCCGGTCGGGTGTCAGCTCGCCAGGGAACGTGACGTCGATCGGGAAGGCGGCCTCGTCCGGCTCGACCTCCCACGCGGCCCGCTCGACCGCGCCGACGACCAGATCCCTGGTCGCGGCGTCGGCCGGGTCGTCGAGCGTCACCGCCACGAGCAGGCCCTCCCCGGCTAACTGAACCGACAGCCAGGCAGCCGCCGCGTCGCGCACCGCGGCGATGGCGACAAGCCCGGCGGCGATGCCGACCAGCAGGGCGTCCGGCCGGACCGGCAGTGGGGCGACGCTGATCCGGCCTGCGTCATCGCCGGCGTCTCCGGCCGCCAGGTACGAGACGCCCGGCGGGTAGACGGGCAGGCTCTGCGCCGCGCCGGCGTTGAGCGCTATCCCGATCGCGGGCGGCAGCAGCCGCGCGAGGTCGGCGGCCCGAACCACGACGTGCGGCACCGCGTCAGCTTCCTGGCCCGCGGCCGGCCCGGTGGAGGACAGCTGGTCAGCGGGCGGCTGGGGCGCGAGTGGCTCGGGCGGCGTCGGCCGGGCGAACTCCTGAAGCAGTCGCGCGGAAGAGTAGGCGGGCACGAACTCGCTGCCGAGGTACGAGACCGTCGGCAGGGTGACCGCGCCGCCCGTGATCACCGGACGGCCATCGGCCGGCAGCGGCAGCCAGAGCCGCGCCGACCTGAGCACGTCGAGCAGGTCGCCGATGCGGCCGGCGTCCTTGACGGCCGCGGCAAGCGCTCGCTCGACTGGCTCGTCCGGCCCGGCCGGACCACCCGCACCGGCGAGGTCAGCGGCGCGGGTGGCAGTGTTGCTGTCGGCGGTGAGGCTCATGATCTCTCCTCGACGGCTGGAGCGGCGGCAGAGACATCGGCCGGCGCCACCGTCGTGGTGCCAGGGTCGGCCGGCCGGGCGTTCATCTCACGGATAGTAGGCGCTTGGAGGCGTTGCGTAGTGGAAAACGGCCGAGGTGCCACGCCGCACTGGCTGGATGTCGCCCCGGAGCGGATCGAGGGCTGGCTTGCGGAGTTCGCAGACCGCCACGGGGCGATCGTGACCACGATCGACGCCAGCCGGGCGATCGTGACCGTACAGGCGGCCGATCGGACTGTCGCGGTGTGCCACGTGCCGTTCCCGCCGCTGCCGGCCGCTCTCGGTGGGTCTGCGGCAGACCTGGCCGCGCACGCCGCAACGGACCGGACCGTCGGGGTGCTGCTGGTCCGGCTCGGCGGCTATGCGGCGGGGGTGTTCGCGGGCGCCCCGCCGCGGCTGGTCGCCTCGAAGGTCGGCAGCCGGCTGGTCCACGGCCGCAGCGCTGCGGGCGGCCAGTCACAGCAGCGGTTCGCCCGGCGCCGAGAGAAGCAGGCACGCGAGGCGCTGACCGCCGCGGCGGACTGCGCGGCCGGAGTATTCGGCCCGTACACCGGCAGGCTGGATGCCCTGGTGCTCGGCGGGGACAAACGATCGATCGGCGCCCTGCGCGACGACCCGCGGCTGCGGCCCCTGTTCAGGCTCGCGGTGGACCGCTTCCTGACCGTGCCAGACCCGCGCCTTGCGGTGCTGCAGGGTGCGCCCAGGCAGTTCCGCGCGGTCAGGGTCAGGCTCACCGAGCCAGGTGGCTAGCCTGTCACGATGACCCGCGCCCGCTTTGTCAGCCTGTCGCCCGGATCTGCGCGCGAGGCGCTGTCGGGGTTCCCTGACTGGCAGCGGGACGCGCTGGTTCGCACGATCGCGGGTGTCAGCGAGGCCGGCGCGCGCCCCGCTGAGTGGCCGGAGGTGAGGTCGAAGGGCAACGGTGATGACTTCACGATCGGCGGTGAGGACACCGTGGCCGGGTGGCTGGCTTGCTACCAGGAGCAGGTCGGAGACTGACGGTTCGCTGCCCGAGATCTCGCTCGGGTATGCTCGCAGCGTGCAACCGCTCCTGTCGTGACGCCAGAGCCCCGCTGTGGGGAGAAGTCTGCCCTCGACCAGGCAGTCCGTAGGTGTCCCGGCCCAATCTGGCAACAGGAGCGAGTTACCCATGATCTCGGCACGTGCCGTAGAGCTGCGCGCTGGCGCACGGCTGCTGCTTGAGGCGGCGACGTTCCAGGTGTCGCCCGGTGACAAAATCGGCCTTGTCGGGCGCAATGGCGCGGGCAAGACCACGCTGGCCAGGGTGCTGGCCGCCGAGGCGCTGCCGGCGGCTGGCCAGGTCATCACCGGCGGCTCGGTCGGCTACCTGCCCCAGGACACGATGGCCGGCGAGCTAGCCGGGCTGGCCCTCGACCGCATCCTGTCGGCGCGCGGTCTGGATGCGCTGCTGGTGGCGCTGCGCGAGGCCGAGCTGCAGATGGCCGAGCAGGACCCGGTCCGCCGGGACGCAGGCGTCCGCCGGTACGGGCGGCTCGAGGAGCGGCTGGGGGTGCTCGGCGGGTACGCCGCCGAGTCGGAGGCCGCGTCGCTCGCGGCGAGCCTCGGGCTGCCGCAGCGGGTGCTGCGGCAGCCGCTGCGTACGCTGTCGGGCGGGCAGCGACGGCGGGTCGAGCTGGCCAGGATCCTGTTCGGCGGCTCAGACACGCTGCTGCTCGACGAGCCGACCAACCATCTCGACGCCGACTCGGTGAGCTGGCTGCGCGATCATCTGCGGGCGTTCCGCGGCGGGCTGATCGTCATCAGTCACGACACCGGCCTGCTCAGTGCCGTGGTCAACAAGGTCTTCCACCTCGATGCCGACCGGAGCGGGCTCGACATCTACAACCTGCGCTGGCAGGCCTACCTGGAGCAGCGGGAGACCGACGCCCGGCGGCGGCGGCGCGAGCGGGTAAACGCCGAACGCCAGGCCGCGGCCTTGCAGTCGCAGGCGGACAAGATGCGGGCCAAGGCGACCAAGGCACGAGCCGCGCAGGTCATGGCCAGGCGCGCGGAGCGGCTGCTGGCCGGGGTGAGCGCGGACCGCGCGCCCGAGCGGGTGGCGAAGCTGCGTTTCCCGGTGCCGGCGCACTGCGGCAAGACCCCGCTGAGCGGGCACCGGCTGTCGAAGTCCTACGGCTCGCTCGAGGTCTTCACCGACGTGGACATGGCCGTGGACCGGGGCGCGCGGGTCGTGGTCCTCGGGCTCAACGGCGCCGGGAAGACCACGCTGCTGCGCCTGCTGGCCGGGCTTGAGGCACCCGACACCGGCGAGGTCCTCGCCGGGCACGGGCTGCGGCTGGGTTACTACGCACAGGAGCACGAGACACTCGATGGAGCCGGGACCGTGCTGGAGAACATGCGCTCCGCTGGTCCCGACCTCGCTGATGGGGAGGTTCGCAGCATCCTCGGCTCCTTCCTGTTCAGCGGCGACGACGTGGCCAAGCCGGTACGGGTGCTGTCCGGCGGGGAGAAGACCCGGCTCGCGCTCGCGCTGCTCGTGGTGTCCGGGGCCAACGTGTTGCTGCTCGACGAGCCGACCAACAACCTCGACCCGGCGAGCCGGGCCGAGATCCTGGCCGCGCTGCGCACCTACGCCGGCGCGATCGTGCTGGTGACTCACGATGAGGGCGCCGTGAGCGCGCTTCGGCCGGAGCGGGTTGTGTTGCTGCCCGACGGGGTCGAAGACACCTGGAGCGAGGACCTCGCGGACCTGGTGGCACTGGCCTGATAAAAGAATGATCTTTTTTGCGGGTGTCCGTAGCCGACGGCGGGCTAATGAGTGATCATGGCGGGATACGGCTGCGCAGCGGTCGCTGGATCAACCCCGGGAGGTTCGCGTGACCGAGACTCTCAAGAAGGGCACCAGGGTCACCGGTGCCGACCGCACCAAGCTGGCTTCGGACCTGAAGAAACGCTACAGCGCTGGTGAGAGCATCCGGTCGCTGGCCGCCTCCACCGGCCGGTCCTACGGCTTCATCCACCGGATCCTGAGCGAGAGCGGCGTGTCGCTGCGCGGCCGCGGCGGAGCAACCAGGGGCAAGGCGAAGTCGAAGGCGTGAACCTGGCCGCCGCCGGGCGGCCGCTGACTGCCAGGATGGAATGATGTCCGTCGACCTGACCGACCTCGACGCTGCCGGGCTCGACCTGACTATTTCGGGCGGCGTCGCCACCGTCACGCTGTCGAGGCCCGAGCGTCGTAACGCCATGACGCCGTCGATGTGGCGCGGCCTGGCCCAGATCCCCGGCAAGCTGTCGGACGACGTCCGGGTCGTCGTCGTGACGGGCCGGGGTCCCTCCTTCTGTGCGGGCATCGACCTGCGCATGTTCACCGCCGAGGGCGTGCCGGGCGAGGGCCGGGGGCTGAGCCCGGCGGATCCCGGCTTCGATGACGAGATTGCCAGCTACCAGGCCGGCTATCGCTGGCTGCGCGACCCCGCGATCGTGTCGATCGCGGCGGTGCGCGGGCACGCGATCGGGGCGGGCTTCCAGCTGGCGCTCGCGTGCGACCTGCGCGTGCTCGCGGACGACGCCACGCTCTGCATGAAGGAGCCTGCCCTCGGCCTGGTCCCCGACCTGACCGGGACCAAGCCGCTGGTCGACATCGTCGGGCTGCCCCGCGCGATCGAGCTGTGCCTCACCGCCAGGACCGTCCATGCGGAGGAGGCGGCGCGGCTCAGGCTCGCCGAGCGGGTTGTCCCGGCAGCCGACCTGGACCGCGCGGTCGCGGAGCTGGCCGCGGCGCTGATGGCCACCGACGCCGCAGCCGCAAGGGCGACCAAGGCGCTGCTCGGACACGCGCAGCGGCGCAGCCTGGCGGAGCAGGCAGCGGCCGAGCGGGCCGCCCAGGCCCGGCTGCTCCTGACCAGGCCGACTGATCAGCAGGTTCAGCCCACGTAGCCGCCGGTCCTGGTTCGCCCAGAGCGGAGCCGGGATGATCCGTGAGGCCGGCTAGGTTCACCGACCATGACCATGCACGCCCAGTTCTACGCCATGCGCGGCTTCACCCGCGATCCGTCGGTCACCAAGCAGAAGCTGACGCCTGGCATCGCGCGGCGGATCGCGGGCTACGCCCGGCCCTACCGCCTTGATCTGGGCATCTTCCTCGTCGCCGCGGCGCTCGACGCGGTCGTCACGGTGCTGTACCCGGTGCTGATTGGCGTGGTCATCGACAAGGGCATCCTGCCCAAAGACGGCACAGTGGTGCTCGCGGTGGCGGGCATCGTGGCCGGCCTGGCCGTCTTCGATGCCCTCCTCGGCGTCGTGCAGCGGTACTTCACCTCGCGGGTGGGCGAGGGCCTCATCTACGACCTGAGGACCCAGGTATTCGGGCACGTCCAGCGGCAGCCGATCGCGTTCTTTACCAGGGCGCAGACTGGCTCCCTCGTCAGCCGGCTCAACAGCGACGTGATCGGCGCCCAGCAGGCACTCACGTCCACCTTGTCGTCCGTGGTGTCCAGCGTGCTCCAGCTGAGTCTGGTCCTCGCCGTGATGTTCATCTACTCATGGCAGGTGACGGTCGTCGCGCTCGTCCTCATCCCGATCTTCCTGTACCCCGCGCGCCGGGTCGGGCGTCGGCTGCAGCGGCTGACCAGGGAGTCGATGCAGCTCGATGCCCAGCTGGGCTCGACCATGACCGAGCGGTTCAATGTGGCGGGGGCGATGCTGGCCAAGCTGTACGGACGGCCGGCCGATGAGCTCGGCCTGTTCTCCGGCCGGGCCGGCCGCGTCCGCGACATCGGCGTGCTGACCGCTTTGTGGGGAAGTGCCCTGGTCACCGGACTGGCGCTGCTCGCCACGCTGTCCACGTCGGTGGTCTACGGCCTCGGCGGCGAGCTCGTCATCCGCCGCTCGCTGCAGCTCGGCGCCATGGTTGCTCTCGCCACCCTGCTCAGCCGCCTGTACGGACCCATCACCTCGCTCTCCAACGTTCAGGTGAACGTCATGACGGCGCTGGTCAGCTTCGACCGGGTGTTCGAGGTGCTCGACCTGAAGCCGCTGATCGACGAGAAGCCCGGCGCGGCGCAGCTCCCGGCGGCCGGGCCGGGCGGGGGCGGGCTGGCCCCCGACATCGAATTCCGCCATGTCAGCTTCCGGTACCCGACGGCTTCGGAGGTCTCGCTGGCCTCGCTGGAGTCGATCGCCCTGGCGGTGCCCGAGCGAGCCGGGCCAGGCCAGCAGGCGCTGACTGACGTCAGCTTCCGGGCGCCAGCGGGCAGGCTCACCGCGCTGGTCGGCCCGTCCGGGGCTGGCAAGACCACGATCACGCACCTGGTCGCGCGGATGTACGACCCGACGGACGGCGCGGTCTCCATCGGCGGGACCGACATCAGGGACGTGACGCTGGACTCGCTGCACGACGTCGTCGGCGTGGTCACCCAGGATGCGCACCTGTACCACGACACGATCCGCGCCAACCTGCTGTACGCACGCCCTGAGGCCTCCGAGCACGAGCTGACCCTCGCCTGCCAGGCCGCCCAGATCTGGGACCTGGTGGCCGTCCTGCCGGACGGCCTCGACACCGTTGTCGGGGACCGGGGCTACCGGCTGTCCGGCGGCGAGAAGCAGCGGATCGCACTGGCCAGGCTGCTGCTCAAGGCGCCATCGGTGGTGGTGCTCGACGAGGCCACCGCGCATCTGGACTCGGAGTCCGAGGCAGCAGTGCAGCGCGCGCTGAAGACGGCCCTGGCGGGCCGTACCTCGCTGGTCATCGCCCACCGGCTGTCCACCATCAGGGAGGCGGACCAGATCCTGGTGATCGACGGTGGCCGGGTGGTTGAGGCCGGGCAGCACGCCAGCCTGCTCGCGTCGGGCGGCCTGTACGCGGACCTGTACCACACCCAGTTCGCCCGTCAGGAGGCAGCCGCGTCGAGCCAGCCCGCCGCCGGCGCGTCAGTCTAAGTAGCCCACCCGCCGCAGATCCGGCCCGGCAACCGACTCGATCTCGCTGAGCTGCGCCGAGGTCAGCAGGCGTCGCCAGGATCCCGGATCGAGGCCGGCCTGGCCATCGCGCTGGCCGGGCGCCAGCTGCGGCTGGCCGACGGCGCCGCCCAAAAAGCCCGACAGCGCGGCGGCAGTCGCCGCGGGCTGGCTCACGACAGTCTCGTACCGCAAGGTCGTGAGCTGATCAGCGGACATGGCCGCCCGCAGCCGCGCCATCGCCCGCACCGAGCCACGCCAGCGCATCGCGCAC
>JBOHCP010000135.1:0-9869 GCA_050698875.1 Streptosporangiaceae bacterium
GGCTCGGGCCGGCGCCTTCGGCCGGGCCCGGGCCAGTGGCCTGGCCGGTGCTCGCGCCCGTGCGCCCGGCGTCCGGCGAGCCGGCCTGAGGATCAGTCATCTGCCCTCCCGGAGAAGTGGAGATCGCCCCGCCATCGTGTCGTCGCCGAGTTCCCGTGATCATCACCCGTCGCGGGTGAACACGCGCGCGCTGTCCTAGACTTGCCCAGCAGTACCCGCCCACGTCGTGCCGGCGGCAGTCACATTTCCAGGAAGCGACCCCAGGTGAAGACCGACGTCGAAGAGCTGAGCCCGACCAGGATCAGGCTGACCATCGAAGTTCCGTTCGCCGAGCTCAAGCCGAACCTGGACAAGGCCTACCGGGAGGTCGCACGCCAAGTCAGGGTGCCCGGTTTCCGGCCCGGCCACGCGCCGCCGCGGGTGATTGATGTCCGTATCGGCCGCGCGGTCGTGCTCGAGCAAGCCGTGAACGACGCGGTGCCCGAGCTGTACAGCAAGGCCGTGTCGGAGCACGACGTGGTGCCGATCAGCCAGCCCAAGGTCGAGGTCACCCGGCTGGACGACGGCAAAGAGCTCAAGTTCACGGTAGAGGTCGACGTCCGCCCCAGTTTCGACCTGCCCGCCCTGGATGCACTGTCGGTGACGGTAGACAACGCCGAGGTCGACCCCGACCAGGTGGAGGAGTACGTGAGTGCGCTGCGCGAGCGGTTCGCCTCGCTGCGGACCGTTGACCGCCCGGCCGAGAGCGGGGATTATGTGTCGATCGACCTGGCCGCCACCGTGGACGGCACGGCGGTCGAGGACGCGCAGACCACGGGCTATTCGTATGAGGTCGGCAGCGAGTCCATGCTGGATGGGCTCGATGCGGCGCTGGCCGGGATGACCGCCGGCGAGACCAGGACATTCGCCGCTGAGCTGGCCGGTGGCTCGGAAGCCGGGAAGATGGCCGACATTCAGGTCACCGTCAACTCGGTGAAGGTCAAGGACATGCCGGAGCTTGACGACGAGTTCGCCCAGGCGGCCAGCGAGTTCGACACCATCGGCGAGCTGCGTGCCTCGACGCGCAGGCAGCTTGAGGCGGTGCGGCAGGGGGGCCAGGCGGGTCAGGTCAGGCAGCGCGTGCTCGACGCGCTGCTCGACCAGCTCGATATCCCGCTGCCTGAGCGCCTCGTCGAGTCGGAGGTCGACCTCCGCCGGCACAGCCTGCAGGACCAGCTGACCCGGGCCGACCTGACGTTGCAGGCGTACCTGGAGTCGGCTGGCACCACGCAGGCCAAGCTCGATGAGGACTTCCTTGCCGATGCCCAGCGGTCGGTCAGGGCCGGGTTCATCTTGGACAAGGTCGCCAGCGAGGAAGACATCACGGTCACGCAGGAAGAGCTCAGTGCCTACGTGATCGAGCAGGCTTACCGGATGGGGGTCGCCCCTGACCAGCTGGCCAGGCAGCTCGCCGACAACGGCCAGCTCCAGACCGTGGCCTCCGACGTGCTCCGCGGTAACGCGCTGAGCTGGCTCGCCGCGCACGCCATCGTCGTCGACGAGGCGGGCCGTACGGTCGACCTCAGCGGCAGGGCGGGCGCCGCGGCCGCAGCCGACGACGCTGCAGAGGACGGGGCGGATGAGGACGGCGCGGATGAGGACGGTGCGGACGAGGACGGGGCGGACGAGGACGGGGCGGACGAGGACGCCGAGGCGGGCGACACCGGCGACGGCGGCCAGGACGGCTGATGGCCAGCCCGTCGCAAGCCCGTTCCCTGCCGAGCTACCTTCCTTCGGTCCGGGCCCGAAATGGCCACCCTGCCTGCGCCGTCAGCGAACAGCGGGGGATCGGCGGCAAAGGTGGTCAGGGCCGCGGGTTATGGTCCTAGTCAATGACAGGCGCGGCTCGAGATAGCGAGGTGAGCACAGTGACCACGCCTCCCGACGACCCGCAGCGGATCGGCCCCGTACCGGCTGACACCGTGCTGGCCAGGACTACGGACTCGCCGGTGCTGCCGCTGGGCGACGTGCTGTTCCAGCGCCTGCTCCGGCACCGGATCATCTTCCTGGGCCAGCAGGTGGACGACGACCTGGCGAACCGGATCTGCGCCGAGCTGATCCTGCTGGCGGCCGAAGACGACAAGAGGGATATTAACCTCTATATCAACTCGCCGGGCGGATCCGTGTACGCCGGAATGGCGATTTACGACGTCATGCAGTTCGTGCCGAATGACGTGACCACCTACGCGATGGGCATGGCCGCCTCGATGGGCCAGTTCCTGCTGAGCGCCGGCGCGCCGGGGAAGCGATACGCGATGCCGCACGCCGCCATCCTCATGCACCAGCCGAGCGGCGGCATCGGCGGCACGGCTACCGACATCAGAATCCAGGCCGAGCAGAGCCTGTACCTGAAGCGGCTGATGGCCGAGCGCATCGCCCTGCACACGGGCAGGTCGGTGGATCAGATCGAGGCCGACTCCGACCGGGATCGCTGGTTCACCGCTGAGGAGGCCCGCGACTACGGGATCGTCGACCACGTGGTCAGGAGCGCGACCGAGGTGCCGTCCGTCGGCCCTGTGTCATGAGGCCACGCAATGAAGGCACAGCAAGGAGGTCGACAGTGACCGCTGGTTACGCCGGGCTCGGGCCGGACCGGCCACGGTCCACGAAGGCGCGGTACGTGCTGCCGTCCTTTGTGGAGCGCACGTCGTACGGCGTCAAGGAGATGAACCCGTACAACAAGCTGTTCGAGGAGCGGATCATCTTCCTCGGCGTGCAGATCGACGACGCCTCGGCCAACGACGTGATGGCGCAGCTCATCACACTCGAGTCGATTGACCCGGGCCGGGACATCCTGATCTACATCAACTCGCCGGGCGGGTCGATGACCTCGATGATGGCGATCTACGACACCATGCAGTACATCCAGCCGGAGATCCAGACGTACTGCCTCGGCCAGGCGGCGTCGGCTGCGGCGGTCCTGCTCGCGGCGGGCACCAAGGGCAAGCGCTTCGCCCTGCCGAACGCGCGGATCCTGATCCACCAGCCGGCCGTGGAGAGTGGCTACGGCCAGTCGAGTGACCTGGAGATCCAGGCCAGGGAGATCCTGCGGATGCGGGCGGCCATGGAGATGATTCTCGCCCGGCACACCGGCCAGGACGAGGACAGGGTGCGGCGCGACATCGAGCGCGACAAGTTCTTCAGCGCGCACGACGCGCAGGAGTACGGTCTGGTCGATGAAGTTCTGACGATGCTGAAGCGCAAGCCGGAGGTAGTGTCGTCCTAGGCGGTCGGCGTCATTGCTCGCAGCGGAGAGCCGCTGCCGCGGACGACGCGCCGGCGAGGTGCTCCTTAGGCCATCCCTAAGGTCACCGAGGCGGTACCGTCTAGGCTTTACAGACGTCAGTGTTCGCTCGATGTGGTCCGGGCAGCGGGCCGGCGCAGGCCGGCCGGCTGGGCTTGAGGGAGTAACTAGGTGGCACGCATCGGTGATGGCGGTGACTTGCTGAAGTGCTCGTTCTGCGGAAAGAGCCAGAAGCAGGTCAAGAAGCTCATCGCTGGTCCAGGCGTGTACATCTGCGATGAGTGCATCGACCTGTGCAACGAGATCATCGAGGAGGAGCTGGCCGAGCCCGCCGAGCTGAAGTGGGACAGCCTGCCGAAGCCGCGCGAGATCTATGAGTTCCTCGACTCCTACGTGATCGGGCAGGACAAGGCCAAGAAGGGCCTGTCGGTTGCCGTGTACAACCACTACAAGCGCATCCAGTCGGGCGGCGACCGGGTCGGCCCGGCCGAGGAGGGCGTCGAGCTGGCCAAATCAAACATCCTGCTGCTCGGGCCGACTGGGTCGGGCAAGACCCTGCTGGCCCAGACGCTGGCCAGGCTGCTGAATGTGCCGTTCGCCATCGCCGACGCCACCGCGCTGACCGAGGCCGGGTACGTCGGTGAGGACGTAGAGAACATCCTGCTCAAGCTCATCCAGGCAGCCGATTACGACGTCAAGAAGGCCGAGACCGGGATTATCTACATCGACGAGATCGACAAGATCGCCCGCAAGAGCGAGAACCCGTCGATCACCCGCGATGTCTCCGGCGAGGGCGTCCAGCAGGCGCTGCTGAAGATCCTTGAGGGCACGACCGCGTCGGTGCCACCGCAGGGCGGCCGGAAGCACCCCCATCAGGAATTCATCCAGATCGACACCACGAATGTGCTGTTCATCTGCGGCGGGGCGTTCGCCGGCCTGGAAAAGATCATCGAGCAGCGGGTCGGGAAGAGCGGCATGGGCTTCGGCGCCGTGCTGCGGGTCAAGACCGACAAGACCGAGTCGGACCGGTTCGCCGACGTGATGCCCGAGGATCTGCTGAAGTTCGGGATGATCCCGGAGTTCGTCGGCCGGCTGCCAGTCATCACCAGCGTGCACAACCTCGACCGGGAGGCGCTCATCCGGATCCTGACCGAGCCGCGGAACGCCCTGGTCCGGCAGTACCGGCGGCTGTTCGAGCTCGACGGCGTCGACCTGGAGTTCACCGACGACGCCCTGGAGGCCGTGGCCGACCAGGCGACCCTGCGCGGCACCGGCGCCCGGGGGCTGCGGGCTATCCTGGAAGAGGTGCTGCTCTCGGTGATGTACGAGGTGCCGAGCCGCAAGGATGTGGAGAAGGTCGTCATCAGCGCGGACGTCGTGCTGCAGAACGTGAACCCGACGCTGGTGCCGCGGGACGTCGCCAGGCGTACCCCGCGGGAGAAGTCGGCCTGACCGGCACGCCCGGCCGGAGCGGCCGTACCGCCGGGCACCACTAAACTCGGCTGCTGTGACCACCGGAACCGATACCCCTCGAGCGGGCACGCCTCGAGTCGGCACTGACCTGCCCGCGCAGTACAGCCCGGCCGAGGTCGAGACACGCCGGTATGAGGACTGGGTGGCCGCGGGGTACTTCACGGCGAGCGCGAAGTCCGGCGCCCCGTCTTTCACGATCGTGATCCCGCCGCCCAATGTGACCGGATCGCTGCACATCGGGCACGCGCTCGACCACACGCTCATCGACGCGCTGATCCGGCGGCGCCGCATGCAGGGCTACAACACGCTGTGGCTGCCTGGCATGGATCACGCTGGCATCGCCACCCAGAACGTGGTCGAGCGGGAGCTCGGCAGAGAAGGGCTGTCCCGCCACGATCTTCGCCGGGATGCATTCGTCGACCGCGTCTGGCAGTGGAAGGCGGAGTCCGGCGGCAAGATCCTCGGCCAGATGCGCCGGCTCGGCGACAGCGTGGACTGGTCGCGGGAACGGTTCACCATGGACGACGGGCTGTCCAGGGCGGTGCAGACGATGTTCAAGCGGCTGTACTCCGACGGGCTGATCTACCGGGCCGAGCGGATCATCAACTGGTGCCCGCGGTGCCTGACCGCGCTGTCGGATATCGAGGTCGAGCACTCCGACGACGAGGGCGAGCTGGTCTCGATCCGGTACGGTGACGGGCCTGATGAGATCGTCGTCGCCACCACCCGGGTGGAGACGATGCTCGGCGACACCGGCGTGGCCGTCCACCCGGGCGACCCGCGGTACGGCCACCTAGTGGGCCGGGAGATCGAGCTGCCGCTCACGGGCCGACGGATCCCCGTGGTGGCCGACCCGCACGTGGACGCGGAGTTCGGCACCGGCGCGGTCAAGGTGACCCCGGCGCATGACCCGGACGACTTCGAGATCGGCCATCGGCACGACCTGCCGAGCCTGGTGGTCATGGACGAGCGCGGCGTGATCACCGCCGCCGGGCCGTTCCAGGGCCTGGATCGGTTTGAGGCCCGGCCCGCGGTGCTCGCCGCGCTGCGGGCCGAGGGCCGGGTCGTCGCCGAGCGCCGCCCGTATCTGCACGCCGTCGGACACTGCTCCCGGTGCGGCACCACCGTGGAGCCGCGGCTGTCGCTGCAGTGGTTCGTGAAGGTCGAGCCGCTGGCGAAGGCGGCGGGCGACGCGGTGCGGGACGGCCGTGTGCAGATCTACCCGGCGGAGATGTCGGCTCGCTACTTCGACTGGGTCGACAACATGCACGACTGGTGCATCAGCCGGCAGCTGTGGTGGGGACACCGGATCCCGATCTGGTACGGGCCGGACGGCGAGGTCGTCTGCGTCGGCCCCGACGACACGCCGCCCACCGGCCCGGGCTGGCAGCAGGACGCCGACGTGCTTGACACCTGGTTCTCGTCGGGGCTTTGGCCGTTCTCCACCCTCGGCTGGCCGGACGACACGCCGGACCTGCGCGCGTTCTATCCGACCAGCGTGCTGGTCACGGGGTACGACATCCTGTTCTTCTGGGTGGCCAGGATGATGCTGTTCGGGTTGTACGCCATGGCGGACGCCGGGCCAGCGGCGGCGGTGCCGTTCCGTAAGGTCGCGCTGCACGGCCTGGTGCGCGACCAGTACGGCAAGAAGATGTCCAAGACCCGCGGCAACACCGTGGACCCGCTGGACTGGATCGACCGGTTCGGCGCGGATGCCACCAGGTTCACGCTCGCCCGCGGCGCCACGCCAGGCGGCGACGTGGCGATCAGCGAGGAGTGGGTCGCGGGAGCGCGCAACTTCTGCAACAAGCTGTGGAACGCGGTGAGGTTCGCGCTGCTGAACGGAGCCCGGCCGGCCGCCGCCGAGCCGGGCGCGGGCGCCGCGGCGGAGCTGCCTGGCGCGGGCGACCTGTCGGTACCTGACCGGTGGATACTGTCCCGGCTCGCCGCGGTGACGGCCGAGGTCGACGCGCTGTTCGAGCAGTTCGAGTTTGCCAAGGTGTGCGACGCGCTGTACCACTTCGCCTGGGACGAGGTCTGCGACTGGTACCTGGAGATATCGAAGCCCGTGCTGACGGGAACTGGCCTGAACGGCCCGGCCGACGCGGGCGCACAGGCCACCAGGCGGGTGCTCGGCGAGGTGCTTGACCGGCTGCTGCGGCTGATCCATCCGCTGCTGCCGTTCGTCACTGAGGAGCTGTGGACCGCGCTCACCGGCGGGGAATCAGTGGTCATCGCCCGCTGGCCCGGGCAGCTCGCTGACGGGGCGGACGGCCAGCTTGCCGGGCTGCCGTCCGACCCCGCGGCCGAGACCGAGATGGCCGCGCTGATGCGGCTGGTGACCGAGGTGCGCAGGTTCCGGTCCGACCAGGGCCTGCGACCCGCGCAGCAGGTCCCAGCCCGGCTGGCAGGCATCGGCGGGACGGCGCTGGCGCCGCATGAGGACCGGATCCGGACCCTGCTGCGGCTGGCCGAGCCGGGACCGGACTTCGCGCCCACGGCCGCGCTGCACGCCGAGGGCGTCGCCATCGAACTTGACACGATCGCCGGCCTGGACGTCGAGGCCGAGCGGAAGCGACTGGCCAAGGACCTGACCGCGGCCAGAGCCGAGATCGAGGCCATGGAGCGCAAGCTGTCCAACCCGGCGTTCGTGGACCGGGCACCGGCTGACGTCGTCGCGAAGAACAGAGACCGCCTCGCCGCGGCGCAGCAGGACGCTGCGCGGCTCGCTGACCGGATCGCGGCCCTGCCGTGACGATGGACTATGCGGGCCGGATGCGCGAGATCGAGCGGGAGATCTTCGCCCGGCGACCCGAGCACTCGATCAACCCGTCGCTGGACCGGATAACTGCGCTCGTGACGTTGCTCGGCGACCCGCAGCGTGCTTACCCGGTGATCCACCTGACGGGCACCAACGGCAAGACCTCGACATCCCGGATGACCGAGGCACTGCTGCGCGGCCGCGGCCTGCGCACCGGCCTGTTCACCAGTCCGCACCTGTCGTTCGTGGGCGAGCGAATCAGCGTGGACGGAGAGCCCCTCGACGCCGAGCGGTTCGTGACCGCCTACGACGAGATCAAGCCGTACGTGGACCTAGTGGACGCTACTCACCACGTGCCGCTGTCGTTCTTCGAGGTGCTCACGGGCATGGCGTTCGCGGTGTTTGCGGACGCGCCGGTCGACGTCTGCGTGCTTGAGGTCGGCATGGGCGGCACCTGGGACAACACCAACGTCGCCGACGGGACCGTCGCCGTCGTGACCCCGATCTCCCTCGACCACACGAAGTACCTGGGCAGCACAGTGGCCGAGATCGCGGCAGACAAGGCGGGCATCATCAAGCCGGGCGCCGTCGCCGTGCTCGCCCAGCAGCCGCCTGCGGCGGCGGAAGCGCTGCTGCGCCGGGCGGCCGAGGTCGGCGCCAGCGTTGTGCGCGAAGGGCTGGAGTTCGGCGTCATCGGCCGTGAGCTCGCCGTCGGCGGGCAGCAGGTCTCCGTCCGCGGCCTGCTCGGCGACTACCCCGATTTGTACCTGCCGCTGTTCGGCGAGCACCAGGCGGCCAATCTGGCCTGTGCGATTGCCGCGGTGGAGGCGTTTGCCGGTACGCCTGGCGCACTGGCGGGTGATGAGGCGGCCGGCCTGGACCTCGACATCCTCCGCCGGGCCGTGGCCACGGTGACCTCGCCCGGCCGCCTGGAGGTCGTGCGGCGCAGCCCCGTGGTCATCGTGGACGGGGCGCACAACCCTGGCGGCATGGCAGCCACCGTCGAGGCGCTGACCGAGGCGTTCAGCTTCACCGACCTCGTAGCTGTCGTCTCGGTATTCGCGGACAAGGATGTTCCCGGCATCCTGGGCGAGCTTGAGCCGACCGTTAGCCGCCTCATCGCCACCACCAATTCCTCGGCCCGTGCGCTGCCTGCACGAGAGCTCGCCGAGATCGCGGCGACGGTGCTCGGGCCAGACCGGGTCACGGTCGCCGAGCGCCTCGATGACGCCATCGAACTCGGCGTGGCGCTCGCTGACGAGGCGGATGCGCTGGCCGGCGGGCCAGGCCAGGCCGGCCTGCTGATTACCGGTGCGATCGTCACCGCCGGCGAGGCGCGGGTGCTGCTGTGGGAGGGGGACGCCGGTACTCCTGGCGAGGCCGTCTCCGCACGCCCCGGCGGCGAGGACTGGTCATGAAGCGGCTGTGCGCCACGGTTCTGGTCATGGAGGCCATCGTGATCTGCCTGGCGGTGCCCGTGGCGGTCCAGATGAGTCATCACCCGCCGGGATCGGCGTGGCTGAGCGCGGGCATAGCGTCGGCCGCGGCCGTGGTGTTCGCCGGCGTCGCGCGCCGGGCGCTGCTGGTGACGCTCGTCGGCGGGAGCCTGGTGCAGGCATTTGTCATCGCCTCCGGCTCCGTTGTCCCGGCGATGTATTTCCTCGGGGCGGTGTTCGCGGCACTCTGGGCCATCGGCATCTGGCTCGGCTATCGCGTCGAGCATGCCGCTGGTCAGCGAAGTTCCAAGGGCTGACCAACGGACACGCCCGGCCCGCCGAGCCGCGGGACTGGCCTTGTAGGCTCTCGAACCTGAGATGCGCGCCGCGGTGCGGATGCCACTGCGAGCAAGCATCTGGTGGCTGACGGTGGCAATTCGGGGAATGCCGGCTCGGCTTTCCTGCCGTGGCACTATCGGCAGCGCCAGCGCGCTGGATGTGGCGGTGAGGCGACCGCGTGCTTGTGCAAGCCGATGGCCGACAGGCGTGATTCGTTTTCGTCTGGGCAGGACTAGTAGCCGGCTGCCGCTGGCCGCGCGCAGCACGACAACGACACGGCAGGACCGGCTGGAAGGTTTTTCCTCTCAATGAGCAACGCGATGGCCTTTCTGGGCCGTGACATGGCTGTCGATCTCGGGACCGCGAACACCCTGGTCTACGTCCGGGGCCGCGGAATCGTGCTGAACGAGCCGTCTGTCGTCGCGCTGAATACCAATACCGGCCAGATCGTCGCCGTCGGGGTGGAAGCCAAGCGGATGATTGGCCGGACGCCGGGCAACATCGTCGCGGTGCGGCCGCTCAAGGATGGCGTGATCGCCGACTTCGACGTCACCGAGCGGATGCTGCGGTACTTCAT
>JBOHCP010000136.1:0-9852 GCA_050698875.1 Streptosporangiaceae bacterium
GACCAGCACGTCGAGCCGGCCGAACTCGGCGATCGCGGTCTTGATCAGCTCCTCGGCGGCGGCGTGGTCGGAGATGTCGGCGCCGCTGGCGATCGCCTTGCCGCCCGCTCCGGTGATCTCAGCAACGACCTCGCCCGCCGGGCCGCTGTCGTGTCCGGAGCCGTCCACCGCCGCACCCAGATCGTTGACGACCACGGCTGCGCCCTCCCGGCCGAGCAGCATGGCGACCGACCTGCCGATCCCGCGCCCCGCGCCGGTCACGATCGCGACCCGTCCAGCCAGCAACGCCATTCCGGCTCACCTGTCCCGTCCGCGCGAAGGCCTAGCTGCGGAATTATTGGAATCGTCTTCTGGAATTAGCCTCCAGTAGCCGCCAGGCGGTGTCAAGGTCGCATCCCGCCGGCCGGCCGGCCGATCCCGCTTACCGCGCCGGCGGCCGGGCCGCGCCGGGGATTGATCGCAGGTTCGGCGGCTCTTAGAATTTAATTCTAGTATTTCGCGCAATGTGCCGAGCATGGCAGACGCAGGAAGGCGGCTGGGATGCCCGCATCCGAGGAGCGATCCGATGCCTGCGAGGCGGCCGAAGCAGCGGCTAAGGACTGGCTGACGGCCAGCTGGGATCCAGCGCTCACCGTCCGTGACTGGTGGGCGCGGCTGGCCGGCTCGGGCTGGGGCTTCCCGACCTGGCCGGAAGCCTGGTTCGGGAAAGGACTGTCCGCGACTGCGGCCGCGGGCGTTCGGTCGGCATACGCCGAGTCGGGAGTGCTCCCGCCGCCGACCGGCCTCGGCCAGCTGCTCGGTGGCCCGATGCTGCTGCTGCACGCGACAGAAGAGCAGAAGGCCAGGTTCCTGCCGCCCCTCGCCCGAGGCGAGGAATCGTGGTGCCAGTTCTTCTCCGAGCCCGGCGCGGGATCTGACCTCGCCGGCGCGCAGACCAGAGCCGTCCAGGACGGAGACGAGTGGGTCGTCGATGGCCAGAAGGTGTGGACCTCAGGAGCCCAGTGGGCCGACCGCGGGATGCTGCTGGCCCGGACGAACCGCGAGGTACCCAAGCACCACGGCCTGAGCTTCTTCATCATTGACCTCGACCAGCCCGGCATCGACGTACGACCGCTCCATCAGATGAACGGCGCGCACGGCTTCAACGAGGTGTTCTTCACCGGCGCCAGGGCCAGCGACGACCGTCGCGTCGGTGAGCCCGGCGGCGGCTGGTCGGTCGCCGTCACGGTGCTGATGTACGAGCGGTTCATGGCCGCCGTCACGTCGGCCACGCCCGGCCGCAAGGGCGGTCAGCTCGACGAGCAGGCCGGTGCGGCGGCCGAGCGCGCGGCTCGTGCCCGCTCTCTTGGCCGCACCGGCGTCAGCAAGCTGGTGCTCGACGCGGCGGCGGAGCTCGGCCGGAACACCGATCCCGTGTACCGGCAGCGCCTGGCGGCGTTGTGGGCGCAGGAGACCACGAACGGCTACCTAGCACGCGGCGGCCAGAGCGGCCGGGATGGCAAGCGGCCGAGCGCGCAGGGTTCGCTGACCAAGCTCGCGCGTTCCCGGCTGACCAGGGCCGGCCGGGACACGGGCATGTCGGTCCTCGGTGCCCAGGGATTGCTCGACTCGCCAGACACCACCGGCGGCGGCGAGATCCAATACCGCGCGCTGTCCAGCCCCGGCGCCTCCATCGCCGGCGGCACGGACGAGATCCAGCGCGGCATCGTCGGGGAGCGCGTCCTCGGACTGCCTAAGGAGCCCCGCGCCGACCGCGATGTTCCCTTCAGGGACCTCACCATCGGGACGCAGGGGCCAGCCGACTGAGGCTGCCCGCCGCGCAAGCACGAGACGCCAGGAGCCTCGCCGTGGAACTCGACCTTGGCCCCGAGATGGCTGGCCGCGGCGCAGTCCGATCCCGCCTACGCCGACTGGGCAGCGAAGCTGCTCGCCCGGCGGCTGATCTGCCCGCAGTGGCCGGCGGAGGCACCATCTTCTCCGGCACCAGCGAGATCCAGCGCAACGTCATCGGCGAGCGCGCGCTAGGGCTGCCGAAGGAGCCGCGACCGGCGGGCTGACAGCCGACCCGCACGCCCGGCGGCGGGCGGTGCGCCGACCGGTTCCGCCAGCGGTCCATCCGTCTGACCGACATCAGCGACGAGAGGGAGGAGCGGCCCCGCAGTGCCGAACCAGACCGGAACCCTGACCGCTGCCAGCCAGCACGACTCGGGCGGGCTGCGCGCAGCCAATCACCGCGCGTCGCGCGAGCTCGTCACGTCCGACCGGTTGCGCCACTTCTTAGCGCCCAGGGGCTGGAGATTCCCGCCTTCGCACAGCGGACTGCCGATGCGATCGCCGTGCACCTCCCGCCGTTCGCCACCGCGCGCAATCCGCTCGACGTGACCGGCTTCGGTCTCGCCAACACCAGGAGCCGGGGCACGAGGACCGCGATCGACCACGCGCTCGACATCGCGGTGGACGACCCGAACCTCGACTTCGTGCTGTTCGCCGGCGTGAATCTGCCGGACGCGCGACCGCCAGACGAGGCCATGGCCAGCTTCATCGAGCACCGGATCGACTGGCTGGCCGAGCGCCTGTCCTCCGCACCCATCCCGGTAATCCCGATCGGCAGTACCTGCGTGGACGTGAGCGGTTACGGCAGGGAGCTGCTGACCAGGACGAGCATGCACGTCCTCGGCGGGCTCGACATCGGAATCAGTGCCCTCGGCAACGCGCTGCGCTGGCTCGAGAACCGCGGGCGCGTCCAGCCTGTCAGCCAAACCCCGGCGGTGCCCAGGCCGGCGGTGTCGGTGTCGGGTCCCTGGGCCGAAGCCGCGGCGCGCGGGCTGCTGACGTCGGCCGGCGTGCCGGTCGTGCCGGGTGGGATCGCCGGGTCGGCCGAGGAGGCCGTGGAGATCGCGCGCCAGGTCGGTCTCCCGGTAGCGCTGAAGATCTGCTCGGCACAGATCGCCCACAAGTCAGACATCGGCGGCGTGGCGCTGGGCATGACGTCCGAGTCGGACATCCGAGCTGCTTACGAGAGGGTTCGCGCCGCGGCCGATGCGGTGCCGTCCGCGATCGTCGACGGGGTGCTGGTGACCGCGATGCGGGCGGGCGGGACGGAACTGCTCGCCGGCGTCACCGTTGATCCCACCTTCGGCCCGGTGCTGGCGGTCGGGCTGGGCGGGATATGGGTCGAGGTTCTCCGCGATACCAGCCTGCGCGTCCTCCCTGTCGACGCCGCGGAGGTGCGACGCATGGTCGGCGAGCTGCGGGGACTTCCCCTGCTGCAGGGCGCACGCGGTACCAGGCCTGCCGATCTGGACGCGGTCGCCGCGGCGACCGCGGGGCTGAGTTCGACCGCCCTCTCGCTGGGCAGCGCGCTGCGCGTGCTGGAGGTCAACCCACTGTGGGTGGACGGAGACCAGGTTGAGGCGCTGGACGTCTTCGTCGTCACGGAACCGGAGCACGGATCGGGAACGGAGCAGGACAGCTGATCCTCGGTGTTACCGCGGGGCAGGAGGAGTGCGGGTAGCTTGCCCGCTGCCTTGCAGCTCTGCCAGCAGCGCCTGCGAGTAGGCGATCCGGCCGGTCAGCGTCCGCGGCTCACGGCTGCAGAGCAGCAGCGCGGCCTCCGCCATCACGGCCGGCGGTTCAGCGTCCGGGTTGTCCTCGGTCGTCAGATGGTGGAAGATCGTGCCAGGCGTCGGGACCAACCTGCTGGGCGACAAGGCGTTCACGGCGATGTTGTCGTCGTAGAGCTCGGCGGCAAGGCCGGTGGCGAAGCGCTCGATCGCGGCCTTGCACATTCCGTAGACGGTTCCGCCGCGCCCGGCTCGCGCGCCGGGCGGGAACACCGGATGCCGCGCCGCCCCGGAGGAGATGTTCAGTATCCAGCCCTGGCCCCGGTCGCGCATCCCCGGCAGGACCAGCTGTGCCAGGTGGAACGGCGCCTCGACCTGTACGTCGAACATCAGTTCGTAGCGACGCGTGACGAAGTCCTCGACCCTGGTGAAGTAGGTGACCGCGGCGTTGCTGACCAGGATGTCTGGCGGTCCGAGCTGGCGGGCCGTCTCCGTGACTAGCATTTCCCGGTCTGCGGGCTTGGACAGGTCAGCCCGGATCGCCACCGCTGCCCCGCCCGCAGCGCGGATTTGCTCGGCGGTTTCACCGATCGTGCCGGCCAGCGGTGACGTGCCTTGCTCGGTCGTGCGGGCGGCCACCGCGACCGCAGCACCTTCCCGGCCGAACCGACGGGCTATCTCCGCCCCGATGCCGCGGCTCGCGCCAGTGACAATCGCGACCCTGCCGTCCAGAATGCCCATGCCGGCCCCCTCGGTCTGAACTGGATACTAGGAGCCAATTCTAGGTAATCCGCAGCCCCTGCCGCGCATCGGGAAGCTCGGCAATTCCGATAGGACCCTCCGGCGCTGCGGAGCGGCGGTCGCTTCAGCGCCATTCCCGGCCGGGAAGCTGCCGGGTGTGTGCGCCCTTCTGCCGGCCACACCTTCAGCTTGCCTGACTGGCGAGCGGGCCCGGACGGTCTGACTGCGGCCTGCGACCGCGCCGCCGCCGGGCGCTCTACCTCGGCGGCCGCGTCGGTAGCTTGTGACGCTCGCCGGGCTGGGTTGACATGACCGGCGTTACCCTAAAAGATTGTTTTTAGAACTGTATTCTAGTATTCGGCGGTACCGCGGACCCGGAGGATGTCATGGGGCTCGACCGACGTTCGATCTGCACCGGCCGCGGCCAGCGGCGGGCGTGAGCGGCTGATGGCGGCGCCGAGCGCCGCGATTGGCGGCATCTACGAGTTCCCCGGCCGGACGGCGGGCGGCCTGAGCAAGCTGCAGATCAAGGCCGAGTGCGCAGGCCGGGCTCTGGCAGATGCGGGCCTGAGCTGGTCCGACGTCGATGCCGTGTACGACGCGAGCGAGGCCGGGCCCATGCTGGGGCTGACGATCGCCGAGTATCTGGGCATTACGCCGCGTGTCGTCGATACCACGGCGGTGGGCGGCAGCTCGTACGAGTTCCATGCGGCGCACGCGGCACGCGATATCGCGGCCGGAAAAGCCAACGTCGCGCTGCTGACCTACGGGTCCACCGCGCGCATGGAGTCGCGCGCGATCGGCACCGGCGGACGGGTGCCGGCCGATCCGCAGCCGGGCGCGAACATGGAGACCCCGTACGGACTCACGCTCATCGGCAACTATGCGCTCGTCGCCCGGCGGCACATGGCGCAGTACGGTACGACGCCGGAGCAACTGGCCGAGATCGCGGTCACGACGCGGGCCCACGCGGTGCGGAACCCCGATGCGGTGACCGGCCTGACCGATCTCGGATTCAAGAATGTCGGCGAGATCGGCGTCGACGACGTACTGGGATCGCGGCTCATCGCCGACCCGCTGCACCTGCTGGAGTGCTGCATCGTCTCGGACGGCGGCGGCGCGGTCGTGATCGTGTCGCGGGCCGTGGCAGCGGGCCTGCCCCGGCCGCCGGTGTGGATCCTCGGCACCGGCGAGGCGATCGGATACCCGGCCAACCAGGCAGACATCACGACGTCGGCGGCGGTGCGGTCGGGCCATGACGCGTTCGGCCAGGCGGGCGTGCGCCCGGACGAGACAGATGTCGCCATGATCTACGACTCGTTCACGATCACGGTGCTGACCATCCTGGAGGATCTCGGCTTCGCCAAGAAGGGCGAGGGCGGCCCGTTCGTTGCCGACGGCCAACTCCGGTTCGACCGGCCCGGTGCGCCCGCGCTCAACACCGACGGCGGCGGCCTGTCCTCGAACCATCCGGGCATGCGCGGGATCTTCCTGCTCATCGAGGCCGCCAGGCAGCTACGGGGCGAGTCGACCGCGCAGGTGCCGGGAGCGCGGCTCGCCGTCGCGCACGGCAACGGCGGGATGCTGGGCACCAGGCACGCGGCAGGGACGATCATCCTCGGAAGGGAGTGAGTGACCCGATGCGCACCGAGGCTCAGGCAACGACTCCGTCGCGCCCGCTGCCGACGCTTGCTGAGCCGGACACTGCACCGTTCTGGGCGGCCACGAAGCAGCACAGGCTGACCTACCAGGTGTGCGCGTCCTGCGGTGAGATCACCTTCTACCCGCGGCGGCACTGCACGGGCTGCCTGAGCTCGGACCTCCGCTGGCACGACTCCGCCGGGACCGGCACCCTCTACACCTACACGGTGATCCGGCAGCACGGCCTGCCGTACTTCCGCACCCGGCTGCCGTACGTCGTGGGATTCATCGACCTCGACGAGGGCTTCCGGCTGCTGGCCGAGATCGACGCGCCGCCGGACGCGATCCGGGTGGGGCAGCGGGTGATGGTTGGCTGGGAAGATCACGCCGACCTGGCGATCCCGGTTTTCCGGTCGGCGGAGGCAGGATGACCGCCGAGTTCACGGTGCTCGGCATCAGCAGGCTCGACGATCACGTGCTGCTGGCCGACGCCGGGCTCGCGATGGGGATGGTGGCGGCCGGAGCGCAGCGACTGGTCGATCTCCGTGGCGAGACCAGGCCGCCGCGCCTGACCGTTCCGGTCGATCACTTCCCGATCATGGATCTGGAGCCGGGTCAGGATGAGCTAATCATGGAAGCTGGACGGTGCGAGAATGCTATAATCACACATGTGACGAGCTGCTTAATCTACACCCGGATCAGCAAGGACACCGCCGGGGACGCCCACGGGGTCGCCAACCAGCTCGCCGACCTCGAAAAGCGAGCCCAGGCGCGCGGCTGGACGGTCACTCACCGGCTGTCCGACAACGACATCGGCGTGACCCGCAAGGACCCGACAGCCGCGGGCCGGCTGCGGCCGGGGTATTCCGAGGCGCTGCGGCTGGTCGACGCACACACGGTCGACGTGGTGCTGTGCTGGCGGTGGGACCGGTTCATCCGCGAGCCGCTGGACCTGGAATACCTGATCCCCCGGTTCGACCGGGCGGGGGTGCGGTTCGCCGAGGCCGACGGGGTGATCGACCTGGGCACCGACTCCGGCCGGCTGGCCGCCCGGATCCTGGTCGCCGTCGCCAAGGCCGAACAGGAACGCAAGTCCGAGCGGCAGAAGCTGGCCAACGAGGCCGCCGCCCTCGCCGGCAAACGCCGGCTCGGCACGCCGCGGCCGTTCGGCTACGCCGAGGATCACGTCACCCCGCACCCGGAAGAAGGGCCGGCGGTCGCGGCGGCGTGCCGGGTTCTGCTGGGCGGCGGGACGCTGTCGGGGGTGATGCGGGAATGGGCGGCGGCGGGGCTGACGCCGGCCCAGTCGGCGACGGGGCGGTGGTCGCGGCAGTCTATCCGGACCATCTTGCTGAACCCGCGGGTGGCGGGCCTGTCGGCGTACCGGGGCCAGATCGTCGGCCCCGGGGACTGGCAGCCGCTCGTCGCCGAGGAGACCTGGCGGGCGGTCCGCGCGATCCTGGAGGACCCGGCGCGTAAGCCGCCGCGGGGGGTACGGACGCTGCTGGGCGGGCTGGCCCGCTGCCGGTGCGGGAACGTGGTGACCGGGATGCCGTCGCACACCGGGCATCACATCTACCGGTGCGCCCCGCCCGGCCGCAACATGACGTTCACTGGCGGGCATGTCGCCCGGCGGGCCGCGCCGGTGGAGGAGTTCGTGGAGCGGGCGGTGATCGCCCGGCTGTCCCGGCCTGACGCCGTTGGCCTCCTCGCACCCCAAGAGCACGGGCCGGATGTGGCCGGGTTGCGGGAGGAGTCGGCGGCGATCCGGGCCAGCCTTGAGGAGATGGCCGCCGACCGCGCGGTAGGGCTGATCAGCCGGGCGCAGATGATCGCCGCTACTCAGCGCGGTACCACGCGGCTGGGCGAGATCGAGAACGAGCTGACCGAGGCGGCGCGGGAGAACGTGCTCGCGCCGCTCGTCGCCGCGCACAGCGCGGCGACCGTGTGGGAGGACCTGGACCTGGCCCGCAAGCGCGCCGTGATTAAGACCCTGATGAGCCTCAGGCTGCTGTCGCCAGGCAAGGGCACCCGCCGCGGCTTCGACCCCGCCACCGTGCAGATCACCTGGCACCACCCGCACGACCACGAACGTGGCGACGCAGGCTGACCCCGGAGCCGAGCCGGCCAGCCGGCGAGAATCCGGGCGCGTCACGCAGCAGGCGCCTCGATCCCGGTCACCCGGCTGCGGCGATGGTCGTGCAGCAGCAGCACGAGCTTGTCACGCTGCTCGCCGGTCAGCGGCGGCGCGCGCTCAATCAGGTCCGCGATGTAGGCATCCAGTTCCTCACCCGCGTTGCTGCGGCGCGCGGCGCGCTCGGCGCACAGGTGACACTGGCATGCCCTGCGGACACCTGGTGGCTGGCCTGTGAGGCTGCTACCTGCTGCAGGGTTCGCGTTCGGATGCGCGGTCATTGCTCGAAGAGGTCGTCGTCGAGCAGATCGAAGTCCTGGCTGACGTGCTGGGCGGTGCGCCTGGCCGCTAACTCGCGCTCGGCCTGCTGCCGTGCCAGCTGCCACGGGTCGGGCAGCGCTCGTTCCAGGTCGATCAGCCGCAGCTGCCCGGCCCCGGTGCCGGCGAGCGGCAGCCAGACCGGCCCGGCCGGACACGTCAGCCGCGGGTCAGCGGCAGTGGTGGCGATCCGCAGCGCCGGCGCGTCCGCCGAGGAGCCGAGAACGGCCCGGGCGGACTGCTCACGCCGCGGTCCGGGAAAGGCGAACAGCAGCACCGGGCAGGCCCGCCCGTACTGGGCCAGCGCCTCGGCCAGCCTGGCGTACCCGGGCAGCTTGGCCTCAAGCCGGGGCAGGTGCTCGGTGCCAGTGTCATGCTCCAGGAAGAACGTCACCTCGCGGCCATCCTCAGCCCAGCTGCCGAGCCCGTCCGGCCGCGGGCCCTGGCCACGAGACAGGGCCGGCACAAACTGGTCGTGGTAGGCGGCAGCCTCAGCCTCGGCCAGCCACATCCGCAGCTCGCCGCCGGCCCGCGCACAGGCGGCGAGAGCGACGAAGAACCAGTTCACCCCGATCAGATGCGAAAGCCGCTGCGAGCGTTCCAGCGCAAGCTGCCGGTCGGCCCGCACCCGCGGTGCCCACCCGCGGGCGTCGCGGTCCTCGGCGCCCAGCAGCACGGCGCCGACCGGGCCGAGCAGGTAATGCCACGGCGCCGACCCCTGCTCTCGGTGCGGCCGGAACCGGCGCAGCACGCCCAGCCGCGCCAGCACCGCGAGCCGGTGCCGCGCGGTAGTCACATTGCCGAACCCGAGCGCGCACAGCTGACCGGTGGTCAGCACCCGCTGCTCGCCGACCATGCGGACCAGGTACCGGTCGCGCTCGGTCAGGTGAGCCGACGCGGCCAGCACCGCCCGCTCCTCCGCACCGGCACCCGCGCGCCCCCGCCCATCGCGAGATTGAGATGCCATTCAGTCATCAGTCCCGGTTACCATGCACCGGCCCGGCAGCCGCCCGGCCAGGGCCACCCGCCGCGCCGGGGCCGGCAGGTGCCCCGGCACCTCTGGGCAGCCGGGCCAGCTGCCGGCCAGCCGTCCGGGCCACCGGCCGGTCGAGGCGGGCCGGACCGGGCGGATCGTCAACATCAAAAAAGGCCAATTCGTCTCGCCTTCCGGCATCCGGCTGGCGGCGGAGAAAGTCGCCTCGACGGGGAACGGAAAGATCCTGCTGACCGAGCGCGGGACGACGTTCGGCTACAATAACCTGGTAGTGGTCATGCGCGGCCTGGAAATCATGCGCGATTTCGGTTGGCCGGTGGTGTTCGACGCGACCAACAGCGTGCAGTTGCCGGGGGCGGCGGGGAACGCTTCGGGTGGGCAACCGAGGTTCATCGAACCGTTGGCGCGGGCGGCGGTCGCGACGGGCATCGACGCCCTGTTCGTCGAAGTGCACGAAGCGC
>JBOHCP010000137.1:0-9754 GCA_050698875.1 Streptosporangiaceae bacterium
ATCATGGAACGCTGGATCGGCAGCTGCCGCCGCGAATTGCCGGACCGGACCCTGGTCTGGAACCAGCGGCACCTGATGACTGTGCTCCGCGAGTACGAGGACTTCCACAACTCGCACCGGCCGCACCGCTCGCTCAAGCAGGCAGCCCCGCTGCGCCCGCTACCCGAAACGGTCACCGACCTCGAACACTTCCGGGTCCAGCGCCGTGACCGCGCCGGGGGCGTGATTCACGAGTATCGCCTGGTCGCATAGGTTTTCGGCACCCACAGGCGGCAGCGGGACGACCTGGCGGGCGGCGATCGCGGTCGCCTGCTCCTGGATGGCCTTCGCGGCCGCGGCCCCGTCGGCCTCGGCGCGCCGTCCGGCGCGCTTGCCGGTGAGCGTGATCCCGGCCAGCTCGCCGACCAGCCGGGCGGCCGCGGCGAACGGCACCGCCGCGGCGGCCCGGTCGGTCATCTTGGCCAGCCCCGGTGACATCGTCTGCCCGGCCACTCCCAGCTGCCCGTCGCGGGGCGCGAAGCCGTGCCCGCAGGCGGCGCAGTGATACCAGGCCCGGCGGATGGTCACCGGGCCGAGCACGGTGTCGATGGTCTTGTCCCGGTAGCCGGCGAAGCCCGCCTGATGCCCGGCCCCGCACCCGGTGCGCGGCCCCCGGTAGCCGGCGTCGGCGGCCAGCAGCGGCTCCAGCAGCGCGCATCCGAGCTGGGCCAGCCCGGCCCGGACCGCAACCTCGGCCGCCTCCAGGCCCGCACCGACGGCCAGTGATCCGGCCACCCCCGCCGCCAGCCGTTCTACCTCGGCGGCTGCCTCCGCCGCGAGCCGCGCGGCGAGCTGATCGCAGCGCCCCTTTTTTGCCCCTCCGGCTCAGGGGCCTGGCCGGCCGCCGCCGGGGCAGGCCGGGCCTCGCAGATCGCCTCGCTCACCTCCACGATCTGCCCGGTCAGCTCCGCGAACTCCTGCCAGGCCGCCAGCTCTCCCCGCACCTTCTCCACCTCGCCCGCCGCCAGTTGCCGGCCCACCGTGCCCCGGCCCGGCACCGTCCGGGTCCACAGCCACCGCGGGCCGTGGCCGCGGCTGCCCGGCTCGGCGCACCGCCGGCACCCGGCCTTACCGCACCGCCGCCAGTTCTCGCTGACGCTGCCCCGGCGGAAGTCACCCACCGCGGCCATCCGCTCGAGCAGCCAGGCCCGCCGGGCCTCCAGCTCAGCCAGCACGGGACTAGTCACCTGGCACTCCAAACCTGGTTGTTTGTTACACAACCAGACTAGGCCGTGACCAGCACCAAATCCAGTTACCTACATTCGTGTCTCACACCCTCTCGCCAGGGGCACGCAGGCAGGCGGTCTGGCGTGGAGCCTGTAACGCCGCGTCGCCCGACGGGCGCGGCTGCCCAGGAACACTTTGATCATCAAGGACCTGAGCGATCCTCAGGGAGGATGAGGCGCTGCAGCCGCCGGCGAACTGGGCGGGTGCCAGGCAGCCCGTAAAGGGGCGCGGCTACATCAGCGACGACCTGGCAGGTGCGGTCGTCGTCGCCTTCAGAGCGCCGCGTCATCCACGGTCTTCAGCTTCGGCAGGGGTGAGAAGACCACCCAGCCGATGGTGGTGATCATGCCGATGGTCCCGGCGAGCAGGCTGGTCCTGATGCCGAACAGCTCGCCGGCCAGGCCGCCGATCCCGGCTCCGAGCGGGACCGCGCCGTAGGAGATCGACCGGTAGCTCGCGGTCATCCTGGCGAGCAGCTCGTCGGGCGTGACCGACTGCCTGACCGAGACCGCGGCCACGCTCGACAGCGCCACGCCAAAGCCATTCAGCGCGAAAATGACGATCAGAATGACGATTGTCAGTATGTGGAACGCAGGCACAAACGGTATCGCGACCATGACGACCGACTCGATCCCCACCGATACGATTAGCGCGCCGCCGAGGCCTAGCTTCTCGGAGGCAGGGCCGGTGAGCACGGACCCGGCCACGGCACCGATGGCGCCGCCCGAGATAATCAGGCCGATGGCGCCGGCTTTGAGGTGCAGGTTGTGCACGGCATACAGCAGGAAAAGCGTAAGAATCCACTCGTCAAAGAAATTGTAAGAAGCCGCGACGCCGACCAGCGCGCGCAGGAACGGGTTGCGGTAGGTGATCTTCAGGCCCTCGCGTATGCGGTGCAGACTCCCCTCGCCTGGCGGCGGAGGAGGCTTGCGCTCCTCACGGGTGCGGATCAGCAGCAGCCCGGCCACCGAGAAGACATACGAGATCGCGTCGGCAAGCACCGCGACCGGAGCGGTGAGCAGCTGGACGAGCGCCCCGCCGAGCGCGGGCCCGCCGACCTGCGCCACCGAGGCCGTCGCCTGGAGCCTGCTGTTGGCCGGTACCAGCAGGCTGCGATCGACCAGGGTCGGCAGATAGGCGAAGTAGGTGACCTCGAACAAGACAGTGAGCACACCGAAAACGAAAACCAGCACGATGAGCAATGGCATGCTGAGGACGCCCACGACCGCCGTCGTGACGATCACGCCGAGCATCAGCGCCCGCCCGACATCCGCGATCACCAGCAGCGGCAACCGCCGCAGCCGGTCAGCGTAGCTGCCGATGATCAAGGCGAAGAGCAGGAAGGGCAGCCACTGCATCATGTTCAACAGGCCCATCTGGCCAGCGCTGGCGTGCAGGAAGATGACGGCCGTCAGCGGCAGGGCGACGGTGGACACCTGCGTACCGACGGCCGAGACCCCCTGGCCGATCCAGAGCTTGAGAAAGTCATTATTCCCGCGCAGGGTAGTCGGCCCTGACCGCGGCGCCATTACTAACTCCATGTCCGTGCTCACTCCTAGGGTTCGCGGCGGGTCAGGGTGGCCAGGTGGGCGAGCAGCCCGCCGAAGCTGCGGGAGGGGCGACCGTCCGCGTCGTGCTGGCGGAAGGCCTTGGCTTGGGCGGCCTGGGAGCGGCGGGCGGGCGCGACCGGGCTGGCCGGGGCGGGCGGGTCCTCGTCGGTTTAGGTCAGCGGCGCCCAGGCCTGGCGCAGGTGCGGGAGCTGATCGACGACCGCCTGCTGGACGCGCTGCTGGAGCAGTCGAAGGACGAGGCCAGGGGCTGCGGCTGACGGCGCGGGGCTAACCTGTTGCCGCTACAAGCGGCGGCGGGCGATCATCTCCTGGCCTCTGAACCAGGTCACGCCCGCGTCCTCGGACACATAACCCTGCCAGCGAAAGGAGTCGCCGGTGATCTCCGAGAACGTCCATCTGTAGGGATTACCTTCCGGCCCGGTCCCCTCGATCCAGATCTCGTCACCGTGTTCGCGCGCTATCAGGTTGACAACACGGCCGGAGACCGAAGCCATCCAGGTCATCCGCCAGCCGTCGATTCCGGGGTCATAGATGCGTACCGTCGTACCGTACTCACCCGAAACCTGGCCGTCCGCCCGTCCGGCTCGCGGCGGCCTGATCAGGACATCCTGAACCGCGCGGCCCTCCAGCACCCAGCCGAAATGCCACTCGCCCTGATGGGGTTCTTCGACCCGGCCGTCCTCTTCGAAGAACCGCCCCTCGATATCCCAGCTGCCGACCAGGCGGCCGAACAGCGCCATTTTCGCGCCGTACCCAATGAACGGTCCCGCCGCGGCGAGCGCGTCGATGAATCCTGCTGCCGCGGGTGCAGGAAGGTCTGCTTGATCCATGACCGGACGCTACGGGCGAATCGCACCTGGACGCTATCTCAATCGTGCGGTTCCGCCGGGATCGGCCAGGAGCGCACGCAACTGATCGATACTCCCATGGCTGAGCATCTGTCGCGCAGCGCTGGGAGTCAGCCCGAGAGCGCGCTTGAAGCACGAGCCGAAATGGCTGTGATGAGCGAACCCAAGATCGAGCGCGAGAGCCGAAAGATCCTGCTCACCTTCGGCGAGACGGTTGAGCGCCAGTCCGAGACGAAGCCGCCGCAGGTAATCCGAGACCGTCTCGCCGCTCACGGCCCGGAACTGGCGCGCAAGGTGGAACGGCGAGCAGTGCACCGCGCGCGCCACGCCAGCGAGGTCCCACCTTTTTGCCGGATCGCTGCCAAGCAGCGCTCGTACCTGATCCACGCGTGCTAGCTGCGGCCGGCCGAGTTGCGGGCGGATCACCAGCGTGAACGCCCGCGCGACGGCAGCCAGCAACTGCAGTCCCAGTTCCTGCTGTTCGAGAGCGTCTGTGCCATGGCTCAAGGTGCGCCGGGCCAGCGCTATGGCCAAGAGATCATCTTGCCGCGCTGTTCCCGCGCGGCCCTCGGCGCTACCCGTCGCATCCAGCAGCAGAGAAGGCTGAACGATCAACGCCGTGCAATCATCGCCGCCGACTCCCGGATGGGAGACCCTGTACTCCCCTTCACCCAGAACCAGCGGAGCTACGGGCACAGCAACCGCCTCCCCGCTGCGCTGCCGGACAACGAAGGCGCCGCGGCGGACAACTATGACCTGAGCGGTTTGAGCCCACTCATGTGCGGCGAATCGGGAGCGCGGTGCCCGGCAACATGCGTCATATATACTGATAACATCAGATTCCACCAGAACTGAGCGTTCTCGATGTGCCACCGCATCAGAGCATCGAGGCTCACTCCGGGGCCCTGGCAACATCGCTGGGCGGCGTGCCCGCGCGGCTGCATGCTCACAATCATGCAACCGAGGCCGTGACCACGCCACCACGCCGTCCTCGCTGCCGCTGGAACTGGGAGCTGACTTCATCCCCATTGCAAGTAACGTACGCTCACGACGACAAGCCAGCACCCGATTAAACCGATCACCCGCCCGCGCAGACGCCTCGCGTAGCTCGGCCGGGGTGGGGCCGGCCTGGTTGTAGAAGCTGCCGAGCATGCTGCTCACCAGGGCAGCCATGGGGTTCCGGGTGGTGTTGGCGTGGGCGAGCAGCGCGAGGAGGTCGGGCCCGGAGGGTGCCGGTGTCGGGAATGGCAGGCGGATCGGCGGCGCCGCGGTGGCGGACGGTGGCGCGCAGCAGGTCTTCGCGGGTCTTCCAGCGGCGGTAGAGCACGGGCTTGCTGGTCCGGGCGCGGGCGGCGACGGTTTGAACGACACCGCCGGACGGGCATCACGCGCCCGGCGACTAAGTTACTTTCCAGTAACTACTCGAACCGGCGGTGCCCGCTCGCACCAGACCCGACTTTCACTAGCGTCCGATCCGGGCTGCGAGCGGAGCAAACGCCATCGGGACTGCCGCCCGCGCCGCTGCCGAGGATGGGAGCCGATCCGCATGGAGTACGACCGCTACCAGTATCTGAGAACGGAACGACAGCCGAACGGCGTGCTGCTCGTCACCCTCAGCCGGCCCGAGGTGCTCAACGCCGCCCACGAGGAGATGCACACCGAGATGGCCGCCATCTGGGCGGACATCGACAAAGACGACCCGACGCGGGTCGCGGTGGTCACCGGGGTCGGCCGCGCGTTCTCAGCCGGCGGCGACCTCGCCATGGTTGAGCGGCAGGCCGGCAACTACGACCTCGTGACTCGGAAGCTGACGGAGATGGGCGAGCTGGTCTACAACATGGCCGGCTGCTCCAAGGCCATCGTGTCGGCGATCAACGGTGTCGCCGTCGGCGCCGGGCTCGTGGTCGCGGCTGCTCGCCGACATCAGCATCTGCGCCGAGGGTGCGCGCCTCGGCGACGGGCACGTCCGGCTCGGCGTCGCGACCGGCGACCACGCCGCGATCATCTGGCCGCTGCTGTGCGGCCTAGCCATGGCCAAGTACTACCTGCTGACCGGCGAGATGGTCAGCGGCACGGAGGCAGAGCGGGTCGGCCTGGTCTTCCCGGGCACTGCCACGAGAAGACGTGCTGACTGAGGCGCTGCGCGTGGCGGGCCACCTCGCGACCGGGCCGCAGCAGGCGATCCGGCTGACCAAGCGAGCACTGAACGGCTGGCTGCGCACCGCCTGCCCGATCTTCGACCAGTCGGCTGCCTACGAGATACTCACGTTCCTGGGCGAGGACATCAAGGAAGGCCTGTCGTCACTGCGCGAGAAGAGGCCGCCGCAGTTCGGGTAGGCGCGGGAAATTCTGAGGGAACGTGGCCGTCCGGTGCCGGTGTCGGCCGGCAGCTCACTCGCCGTCGGCGGTCGCGCCACGCAGGGCTCGCGGCGCGTGATCACGGACTGGCTCGGCGACGAGCTGCGCTGTGCGGAGCGCCCGCCCGGATGTGATCGCAATCCCCAGCGGTAGCACCACGAACCCCGCCGCGGCGAGCACGAGCCAGACCGGGCGGCTGGCCGCGGCGAAGCCGTCCCGGAGCGGTCCGTGCAGCCCGGCGGCAAGCACGGCGCCGGCCACCGAGACGCCGAGTGACTGCCCTGCCTGTCGGCCAGCTGACGTCATGCCCCCGGCGACGCCGGCCCGGGCGCGCGGCATGCCGGCGACGGCCGCGTCGGCGATGACCGCGTTCACCGCCCCGTACCCGGCGCCGAAGAAGGCGTAGGACCCAAGGAGCAGGGCCAGCGCAGGCCGTGCCGGGGCAAGGGCCAGCAGCAGGCAGCTGACCGCGAACGCGGCCCCGGCCACGACGAACAGCCCGCGGCCGCCGCGCCTGGCCATCACGCGGCCTGCTGCCGGTCCCGCCGCCGCGGTAGTCGCCGCTAACGGGATCAGCTGCACCCCCGCCTGCCATGCCGTCAGGCCACGCACGTCCTGCAGGTAGAGGGTGGTCAGGAAGAGAAAGCCGCCCAGGCACACGAACGCGCACACCGTGATCACCAGTGCGCCGCTGAAGGGAAGGCTGCGGAACACCCTGAGGTCGACCAGTGGGTCGACGCGGCCTCGCTCCCAGGGCAGCAGCAGCACCAGGGCGCCCGCGGAGATGGCGAACGCGGCGACGATGGGCGGAGACCCCCAGCCCGCAGACGGCCCCTCGATGATGCCGTACGTCAGGCAGGCAAGGAACACGATCACCAGGACCTGCCCCACCGGGTCGAGGCGGCGCCGGTGGTCCGCTCGCATGGCGGGGATGACCAGCCCGGCCACCAGGATGGCGATCACCCCGACCGGAATGTTGATCCAGAACAGGGACCGCCAGCCAAGGCCGTCGGCGAGGACGCCACCGACCACCGGCCCGGCGGCCATGCCGACACCAAATGTGCCGGACCAGATTCCCATTGCCCTGGCCCGGGCCGCCGCGTTTGACACCGTCGCGGTGATGACTCCCATCGCCATCGGGTCAGCGCCGAACCGCCCGCGCTCTGGAGCGCCCGGAACGCGATGAGCACCCCCGCACTGGGCGCGAGGCTGCACCCCAGCGAGGCGAGCGTGAACATGGCGAGTCCCGCCTGCATGACAGTGCGCCGGCCGAACCGGTCACCGATCGCACCGGATGTCAGCATCAGGCTCGCGGTGCACACCGTGTACGCAGCGATCGTCCACTGCAGATCTGCCACGTGCGCGTGCAGGCCGCGGCCGATCAGCGGCAATGCGAGGTTCGCCACCGTCGTGTCGATGGCAATCATGAACATGGTCAGGCAGCAGACACCGATGATCGCCGCTTCCCTGCGGCGACCGGGCGCGCTCGCCTGGGCCATGTCTGACCTCGTTTCGTCAACGCGGACGAGGTCAGCCTCTGGCTCGGACGTTGGACGAATGTGGAGAGAACCTTGCGCGAATGTGCGGGTCCAAGGCGCTGCGAAGGCTCCGCAGTGGGCAGCGCGACATAATGGCTAGCGAGAGATAACGAGTCTGTCGGGCTAGCGCCGGGAGCGCGATGGAGTTCCGGATCTTAGGTCCTGTCGAGATCCGCGCCGGCGACAGGAGCCTCGACATCGGCCATGCGCGGCAGCGGGCAGTGCTCGCGGTGCTGCTGCTTGACCTTGGCCGCGTGGTGAGTGCCGACCGCCTCATCGACCGGGTCTGGGGCGAGGCTCCCCCGTCCTCGGTGCGGAACGTGCTCTACGGATACGTAGCCCGGATCAGGGCCGCGATCTCCGGCGCCGCGGATGACGGTGCCGCTCTGCGCCGTGGCCATGGTGGCTACGTGCTCGAGGCCAGTCCGGAACTCGTCGATCTGCTCCGGTTCCGCAAGCTGGTCGAACAGGCTAAGGCGCCCGGTGACCGCGCGGAGGAACTGCTGCGCGAGGCGCTCAGATGCTGGCGCGGGCCGGCGCTGGCCGGGCTCGACAGCCCTTGGCTCAACGCCATGCGGCACACCCTCGAACTTGAACGCCACTCAGCGCAGCTAGACCTCACCGACCTCCGGCTGCTGCTGGGCCAGCATGCTGCGCTGACCGCCGATCTGGCCGGCCAGGCCGCGGCCAGCCCCGCCGATGAGCGGCTGATCGGCCAGTTGATGCTGGCCCTGTACCGGTCCGGCCGGCAGGCCGACGCGCTGCGCTGGTTCGACCAGACCCGCCGCCACCTCGCCGACGAACTCGGCGCCGACCCCGGGCCTGGGCTGCGCTCCATGCACGAGCAGATACTGCGCGCCGACCCCGCGCTCACGTTCGCCGAAACGTCCCTCAGCCGCCAGCCGCCAGCCGTCAGCCCCGGTTCCGCGCGAACTGCCCGCTGACGTGGCCGCCTTCACCGGCCGCGCCGTCGAGCTCGCCGCACTCGATCGGCTCCTCCTCGGCCCGCCATCCACGACAGCGGCGGTGATCTCCGCTGTGTGTCTGGCACGGCAGGAGTGGGCAAGACCGCGCTGGCCGTCCACTGGGCGCACCACGCCGCCGATCAGTTCCCCGACGGGCAGCTGCACGTCAACCTCCGCGGCTACGACCCCGCCCAGCCAGTCACCGCCGCCGACGCGCTAGCCGGCTTCCTGCGCTCCCTCGGCGTGCCCGGCCAGGACATTCCCGCCGATGCCGCCGAACGGACCGCCCGCTACCGCAGCCTGCTGGCCGGCCAGCGGATGCTCGTCGTGCTCGACAACGCCAGCACCGTGGACCAGGTGCGGCCGCTGCTGCCCGGCGATCCCGGTTGCAGGGTCCTGGTGACCAGCCGTAACTCCCTCGCCGGGCTCGTCGCCCGCGACGGTGCCACACGCATCGACCTGGACATGCTCCCTTATCTGTGAGGCACCTCACCGGTCAAGGCCTCCGCTGGCGGGGTTAGTTCTGGCTTGCTTCCTCGTAGCTGCCGATTTAGGGGGGACGGACGGCGCGGCGTCAAGGTGGAGCGCCCCGCGGACGAACGACCTTGACGCCGGGCCGGTCCGTCGCCCGACGATGGCTCGGCGAGGAAGCTGGCGTGGGTTGGTCTTAGGCGCGTTATGTGAGTTGATCTATGGCTGTACGAGATCGGCCAGGCATGTGCGTAGCAGGGTGTGGGCGGCGATTGTCGCGGCGGTTCGGGTGAGCAGGCCATGGAATGTGTGTGCTCCGTGGCGGGCCAGTTCCATCTGATCGGTGATCTCCTTGAAGGTGGTCTCGATCCGGTTGCGCCATTCGGCGATGATCTTCTGCAGGATCGGCGGCATGGCTTTGCGCTGGTCCCTGGCGGGCGGGATGATCACGGCGGTACCGCGGGCAGCCTGGGAGGCGGCGAACGCCGCGCCGTTGAAGCCCTTGTCGGCGAGCAGGTCGCGGGGCGGCGGGCCGGCCTCGAGCAGGCCGGTTGCGACGTCGCGCTCGTTGACGGCGGCGGGCACGATGCTCCAGGCGCGGACGATCCGCGAGCCGAGGTCGGTCTTGATAGCCAGGCGGAAGCCGTAGAACCACTCGGCGTGCGCGGCGTCGCGGCCGAACCGGGCGTGCAGTCCGTCCGGCCCGGTCCAGCCATCGGGTCCGCGGACCCGGGAGG
>JBOHCP010000138.1:0-9698 GCA_050698875.1 Streptosporangiaceae bacterium
GCCGAGCACGTCACCGCCATGCGGACGCTCTGGTCCGACGATGTCGCCTCGTTCAGCGGCGAGTTCACCCGCTTCGACGCGGTGCGCGTCAACCCGAAGCCGGTGCGCGGCCGGCGGATCCCTGTGGTCGTCGGCGGGAACAGCGACGCGGCGCTCGACCGCGTCGCGACCTTCGGAGACGGCTGGTACGGCTTCAACCTGCCCGCCGCAACGGTCCCCGAGCGGGTGGCGGCGCTGGCGATGCAGTGCGAACGGCACGGCCGCAGCCCGCGCGAGCTGACCGTGGCCGTGGCGCTCGCTGACGGCAGGCCCGGCATGCTCCGCGACGTGGCCGAGCTGGGCGTGACCGAGCTAGTGCTGGTCGGCACCCCGCCGGCCGGACCAGCCGCTGCGACCGCCTGGGTCCAGGAACTGGCCGACACGTGGCTGCTTCAGACCGCCGGCGACGCGGTCGAAGGGTAGCCGACCCCCGTCACCCGGCCGGCGATCCTGACCAGCCGACCTGAGCAGACGTCAGCCGGTAGTAGATCAGGGTCACGACCAGCGCGAGATAGGGCGCGACGAGTGTTCCCGTGATCACCGAGCTGAGTCCTACGGTGCAGCGCGCCGCCCAGAAGCCGGCACCGAGCCCGGCCTGATTCCTGGCGCGCTCGATATCACCGATCAGGTCCAGGTCGCGGACGCTGCGCGGCCCTGCGCGGGACGTCAGCCTGCTGGTGAACAACGCCGGCGTCATGAAGGCCGACAGCTTCATCGGCACGCCGACCGTGGACCCGGCCCGGCTGGAGATGGAGACGAACTACTTCGGCACGCTCAGCATGTGCCGTGCACTCGCGCCGGTCCTCGCAGCTAACGGTTCGTTGTCCTCGGCGCCTGGACCGGCCTCGCCGGCCATGACCTGACCGGAGCGCTGATGGCACTGGGCGGCGGGCTCTGCTACGGGATCGGCTTGCCGTACACCCGGCGGTTCCTGACCGGAACCGGGTACTCCGGCCTTCCACCACCGTGGGGTATCTGTTGCCGCTGGTATCCATCGCCGCCGGGATTGCCGTGCTCGGTGAACGGCTGACGTGGTATGAGCCGGTGGGCGCGGCCATCATCGTGGCCGCAGCCCGTCACCGCGGCTGGCGGGCTCGCTGGGCTGCCAGCCGACTGTGATGATCATGCCGTGACCTGAGCGGGCGGGCAGCCTGCGGAACCTCGCACCAACCGAATCTCGCGCGCGGCGGAACAGCGACGCCCGGCTCAGCAGTTGATACTTGCTAGCCGTCACGCAACCGAGCTGGAGAGCCACGCGCATGTGTTCTGCCTGCGGGATCCCTACGCACGTTCTCGAGTTTGATGAGCTCGCCCCGGCCGATGCGCGGAACCCGCAGGCGCCAGGCAGGCCGGCCTCCATGGCGCCGGCCGGCGGCACCCCGGCGAAGTTCGCCGCCCTGCGCAACGCCGACTGCCGCCCCTACCTCTTCGGCGCCGCGCTGGCCATGATGGCCGACAACATCGAGCACGTGATCACCTACTGGGTGCTCTGGGAGAAGTTCCGCTCCCCCGCGCTCACCGGCTTCGAGGTGATCAGTCACTGGGTGCCGTTCCTGCTGTTCTCGGTGTACTTCGGCTCGCTCGCCGACCGGCGCGACTGCCGCCGCCTCATCCAGGCAGCGCAGGTGCTGTTCATGCTCGTGTCAGCGCTGTGGGGGGTGCTGTTCCTGACGAACTCCCTGCAGATCTGGGAGGCCTGCCTGCTGCTGGTCCTGCATGGCTGCGCCGGGTCGCTGTGGGGTCCGGGTGAGCAGCTCATGCTGCACGACTTCGTCGGCCGCGAGGAGCTGCCGAGTGCGGTGCGCCTCAACGCCACATTCCGCAGCCTGGGCATCCTGTTCGGGCCCGTCGTCGGCTCCGCCCTGCTGCTCGGACTAGGCCCGACCCGTGGCATCTTCGTGAACATCGCGTTCTACCTGCCGCTGACGCTGTTCCTGTTCCGCACCAAGTTCACCGGGCACGTCCGGGACGGCGTGCTCGCCCGGCAGCGCGTCGGCGTACTGGATTCGCTGCGCGTGCTGCGGGAGGTGCGGTCCAACCACACGCTGGTCAGCATGATCGTGCTGGCCGGCCTCGGGTCGTTCTTTGTCGGCTCGTCGCTGCAGACGTCCATGCCGATCTTCGCGCACAGCCTCGGCGCCGGCAGCGCGGGACTCGCCTACGGAGTCTTGCTGTTTGCCAACGGCGCCGGCGGGGTGATCGGCGGCGTCCTGCTTGAGGCAACGGGCCGGATCAGGCCGACCGTGACTGCGGCGGTCGTCAGCACCGCCGTGTACGGCCTGACCAGCCTGTTCTTCGCGCTCACGAGCAGCTATCTGGTAGCCCTGGCGCTGCTGCTGGCCGGCGGGATCGCGAACCTGGCGTCGATGTCGATCACCCAGACCGTCGTCCAGCTGCTCGCCCCGCCAGAGGAGCGCGGCCGGGTCGTCGGCCTCTATGGCGTGTCCGCCAACGGCCTGCGGGCCGGCAGCGGGTTCACCGTGGGCCTGCTCGGCGCCGCGGTCGGTATCCACTTCTCGCTCGGCGTCAGCGCGGCCGCGCTCTGCGCCGGCACGGTCGTGACCGCGCTGTATGTGCTGCGCGACCGCCGGCGCATCTCCCCGGAGCCGGGCGAGGATTCGCTTGCAACCAGCACGAGAACGGAACGGGCTGCATAGCGGCTGGCACTAGCCGGAACCAGCACGGTCGTATCAGGCTAGTCATGTCGCGCCAGACCGAGCCGGCGCAGCCAACCGCCCGACCGAGCGGAGCCTGACTATGTACAACGCCACCGACCCGCGTGCCACGCTCGCCCCTGCTCCGCACCCCGCCACCACGACAGCGGCGGTCAGCTACCCGGCGGACTACGTGATCTTCCATGACGCGGCGCCAGCGGCGAAGGATGGCGGTGGCAGCCGCCACTGGTATGCCCGCGCGCAGAACTTCGTCGTGGCCTACTCCGACTGCGCGGGGTCCGTGAGACTAAGCCGGGCGGGCCAGCCCGACGAGTGGATGCTGCTGCTCCCCGGTGCCGGCACCAGTGCGCGCATCACGGCCGACGGCCAGGTCGCGCGCGCCCCGGGCTACAGCCTGGTGGTGATCCCGCCGGGCGACAGCGAGATCGAGGTAACCGGCCGCGGGCAGGTCGTGCGGATCTTCAGCAGCAGCGCGGCGGACCTGTGCGCGCTGGCAACCAACGCGGACTCCTATGACCACGAGCACCGCAACGTGGCGCCGCTGCAGTCGTGGCCGGCCGCAGCCGACGGGCCGCGGATCCGCGTCTACAGCCTGGACGTGCCCAGGGCCGACGGCAGGCTGGGGCGGATCTGGCGGTGCTCGACGCTGATGGTCAACATGTCCTTTCCCATTGAGGGCCCGCGGGACGAGACGAAGCTGTCGCCGCACTCGCACGCCGACTTCGAGCAGGGCTCGCTCGTCGTCGCGGGCGAGTACGTCCATCACATCCGCTGGCCCTGGACGCCCGACCGGCGCGCGTGGCGGGAAGACGAGCACGAGGTCTGCGGCAGCCCGTCGCTGACGGTCATCCCGCCGCCCGCCATTCACACATCGCAGGCCGTCGGCCCGGCCACCAATCACCTGATCGACGTTTTCGCGCCGCCGCGCCGCGACTTCTCCGAGCGGCCGGGCTGGGTACTCAACGCGGCCGACTACCCGGTTCCGCCGGCCGCCGGGTAGCGGTCGCACGCTGGCGGCCGGTCCGGTGAGCCTAACCCACGATCACGTAAGTTCGGCCTAACCGGAGCGGCGCAGGCTTCGAGGCCTACGGCGCGTCTCGACCGGGTACCGACAACCGAGCCCGTCCTCGTGGCCAACACGCGGGTAGTTTCATCCTGTGCGTCCCGGTTCTCGGCGAGATCTGACTGCACCTGCTCTGGCCCACGGCCGCGGGCCGACCTGAGAAGGGAACACGATGGACGGCCTGCCGATCGGTGACTATGCACTGCTGTCGCATCGCCGGTCGGCGGCGCTCGTGAGCCGTGATGGCTCCGTGGACTGGCTGTGCTCCCTCGGTTCGATGGGCCTTCGGTGTTCTGCCGCCTGCTTGACCCTGCCGGCGGGTGCTTTTCGATCCGGCCCGCTGGCGAGTTCCGCGCGAGCCGCCGGTACGTGGACCAGACGATGGTGCTGGAGACCTCCTTCACCACCGCGGGCGGCACCGCGGCGGGCTCTCCGCGGCGAGCGGTGCCCACCGAACGACGTGGGTCTCCTCGCCGAGGAGGTCGATCCGCGGAGCGGGGAGATGCTGGGCAACTTCCCGCAGGCGTTCCAGCCACATCGGGCTGATCAACGCGGCGTGGGCCATCACGCAGGCCCGGCAGCGCAGCGGAGCCGGGCAGGCGTAGAGACAGCGACGGCGCACCGGTTATCGGCCGGCTGTGACCGGGAATCATCTGCAGGGCGCGGGGCGGCCTCAAACTTCGGATTGCCCGTATCGGACGGGAGAGGACGCGTGCACGCCGCTGTGAGGCGTGTCAGGCTCTGCCCGAATTGAGCCGTATTTCGATGTACGGCACCACCACCGCGCCGGGCCGGGGCGGAGGCGCCTTGGTCATGCCGTTGACGTCACCACTAGCTGACCGGAGGCAACGTTGAGCTCGAGCGCTGACTATGACGTCATCGTCGTCGGTGGCGGGGCGCCGGGCGAGCACTGCGCCGGGGCGCTAGCCGCGCGCGGCCTGCGCGTCGCCATCGTCGAGCGAGACCTGGTCGGCGGTGAATGCTCCTACTGGGCGTGCATTCCGTCGAAGTCGCTGCTGCCCCCCGGCGAGGCGGTGCAGGGCGCGCGCGAGGCAAGCGCTAGCGCGGACGTCAACGTTCCGGAGGCGCTGGCGTGGCGGGACTTCATGGTGTCCGATTACCGCGACACCGGTCAGGAGCGCTGGCTGGCGGACCGGGGTATCGACCTGCTGCGAGGCATCGGCCGGCTAGCCGGCACCGGTGTGGTCGACGTCGACGGCGTCCGCCACTCCGCGGCGCACATCGTCCTGGCGACCGGCTCAACCCCGATCGTGCCGCCGATCCCCGGGCTTCGGGACCTCGAGGGCGTGTGGGGCACCCGCGAGGCGACCAGCATGAAGTCTGTCCCGCGCCGCCTGGTCGTGCTGGGCGGCGGGTCCGCAGGCGTCGAGATTGCGCAGATCGTGCGGCGTTTCGGCAGCGAGGCGGTAATCGTCGAGGGCGCAGACCGGGTACTTCCCCGCGAGGCTGCGCCCCTCGGTGCGGCGCTCGGTGAGGCCCTGCGCCGGGACGGCATCGGGCTGAAGCTCGGGATGCACGTCAGCGCCGCGCGCAGCGAGGGTGCCGAGTATGTCCTGCAGCTCGATGGGGGTACGGACGTGCGCGGCAACAAGCTGCTGGTGGCAACCGGCCGGCGCCCGCGCGTTGCCGACATCGGCCTGGAGACGGTTGGCATCCAGCCCGATCCGCGGGGGATCGCGGTTGACGCGCATCTGCGCGCGGGCGAGCGCCTCTGGGCGATCGGCGACGCCAACGGCATCTGGCCGCTTACCCAAGTCGGCGAGTACGAGGGCGACGTGGTCGCGGACAACATCGCGGGTGACGCACGCCCGGCGAACTACGAGGCCGTCCCGCGAGTCACCTACACCGATCCGCAGGCCGTGGCGGTCGGCGCCAACGACGCGAGGTACCGCGCCACTGTACCGATGTCAGAGGTGCCGAAGACCGCCACGTACACCCGCGCCTATGCCGAGTCCAACGGGTTCCTGACGCTGCTCAGCGACGGCGCTCGGCTGACCGGCGCCTACGCGCTCGGGCCCGAGGCCGGTGAGTGGCTGCAGCAGGCGACGCTTGCCATCCGGGCGCACTTGCCGCTGAAGGTGCTGAGCGACACGATCCAGCCGTTCCCCAGCTTCTCGGGCAGCTACGACGCGGCAGTGAAGGCGCTCCGCATGCAGATCGCGGGCATGCCACCGCCGGCCACGCCGATAGCCGGCCAGATGGCGAGGATCTCGGCATGATGGCGACAGAGCGCGAGCCGGAAATGGCCGGACAGACCGTAGTGGTGATCGGCGGCAGCGCCGGCATGGGACCCGAGACGGCTCGACGCGCCAGGGCCGAGGGTGCCGACGTCATCCTTACCGGCCGCGATCGCACCGCTGCTGGAGATGGACTCCGCCGAGGTGGGCACGCTCTCAGCGAGCACGTGGTGCTCGCGCTCGAGGTCGCGCGCAACGCCCTCGGCAAGATGCGGCCGGGCGGCACGCTCCTGTTCATGGGCGGCACCGGCGGCCGGCGGGTCGGTCACGGCCTCGGGATCGTCCGCCGCGACCGGCCGCGCTGCCTCCGTTGACGGCGGCGCTGTTGGCGGCTGTCGCGTGGCTCGCCGGCGCGGTCAAGACGGCGGCGGACGCGGCCGGCATGCACGGCCGCTGGGCCAGCGCCCCCTGCCCCGTCGGATCCGAGGAGGTCAGCCGCCGCAAGGTCAGGCGGCAGCACAAGTCCCGGATGGACGCGCGCACCCGCGAACGGCTCCCGGTCCTGCCGGCACTGGCCGCCGCCGTCACCCGGCACCGCCGCGACACCGAGGCGGTTCTGGACGCGGCACGGCACGCCGAACCGGGTCATGCGCTCACCGCGGCCGGCCAGGCCTGACACGCTCGGTCGTCCCGCACGCCGCCGCGGGCAAGATCTGGGCCGACGACCCCGCCACCGGCAAGCGCCGCGACCTGACCCTGGAAGAAGACCTCGCCTTCCGGGCATTCGGGGTCACCGAAACCTTGCGCTCCACCGGCATCCGGATCGAGGAACTTCTCGAGCTCTCCCACCACAGCCTCATCCAGTACAAGCTGCCCGGCACCGGGGAGATCGTCCCGCTGCTGCAGATCGCCCCGTCCAAGACTGACGCCGAACGGCTCCTATATCTTCACTGCGGTCAAGGACAACCAGCCCGGCCTGTTCGACGCCCTGGACGCGCTGCCGTGGCGCGACGTCCCCGTCCAGCACACGATGACCGGCCGGGCCCACGGCCGGGCTGAGACCCGCACCATCCAGGTACTGCCGCCCCGGCCGGCCTGTTCCCCCACGCCGGGCAGGCCTTCCTGATCGAGCGGCACGTCACCAGCCTCGACGGCACCCCCCGCTCGGCGATCGCCGCTCTCGGCATCACCAGCATCACCGCGCAGCGGGCCGGGGCCGGGCCGATCGCGGTCCACGTCCGCGGTCACTGGGGCATCGAGAACAAGCTCCATTATGTCCGTGATGTCACTTACGGCGAGGACGGATCGCGGGTCCGCACCGGCAACGCGCCGCACGCCATGGCCAGCCTCCGCAACGCCGTGATCGCTACCCTCCGCCAGGATGGCTGGACCAGCATCGCCTCCGGGCTCCGCTGGGCAGCCCGCGACTACGCCAACCCGCTGTCACTGCTCCATCTCACAACGTGAGAACGCCGGACCCCTGGTGACCACTCCCGCTGCCAGCCACACGGGTGTTGACGGCCTGACTTCCTGAGCATGGTCGGCAGGTGTTCGGCGGTGTTCTTTGGCGATGATTCCTCCGCCTGCGGGCATCGCCCGCTCCAACCCAAATCCGCAGGTCAGTGCCCTGTATCCGCTTCCTCATGGCGCAACGCCGGGAGCCGGTGCCTTCGGTTCCACCCCGTGCCCGGATGCCGCGCCAACTCCAACCGCTTGCGACGCAGACCAATCACTCCGAGTCGAGCGATTGGACGATCTCCTCAAGCAGGAACTGCACTCTTGCCGCGATCGGTCGTCCCGGATAGCTTCGCTCGACGAGGGCGACACCTTCTTCAACGGTGTGATAGCCCACCTGCCGGTACAGCAAAGCGATATCCTCCGCGTCTGTCTCCACTCGGGATGAGAAGAGCTTCATTGTAGGCAAGTATTCAGCTGACGCCACATCTACTAGAAGCCCAGGGGCTTCGAAGTATCGCACCGCATTGGGGTCAGGCCCTGGCAGGAAGCCCTTAACCGCATCATTCAACCAGTCTGGATCGAGTCCTTCACGATCGGCTACAGTTGCCGCTGCTCGCCGCACCGAGTCGGTTGGCGCGAATACAGCGTCTAGGTCACGCGTAGCCCGCCGCGCGTCGAAGCACAGCGCGATCGCGGCACCACCGACCAGGAAGATCTCCGCCCGCTGCCCGGCTGCATCGAGTTCGGATGCAAGTTCCCCAAACAACCGGCGGATGCCATCGGCGGAAAGCGGACCTTGCGTCATACCCGGCTCAGGGCGCCCGCAGTGATGAAGACCCCCCTGGTCCGAAAGGACGGAGGAGATTCCTGCAATGCGGTTGGATGCATTCCCCGCAGCGGCGTTACGAACCACCACTTGGCTGAGTACCGTCCCGGCTTGCGCGCCCAGGAAGGCACAGGCCAGTCGTCACGCCGGGCGAGATGCTCCGCCAATGCGGCAAGGGCAGCATCCACCTCGACGGAACGCGTCGCCGGCGGCTCGCTTCTAAAGCGCTGGGACGCGACCGAGACCCCGGCTCGGGCAAGATCACGCGAGTAATCGTCAAGAAGCTGGACGATTACGTAGCGCCAGACCGACTGAAGCGTCTCACCTTCATCCAGCAGATCGTTTGCCAGCCGAGCAGCGCTATCAGCGTCCAGCCCAATCAGTGTGTCCGCCACGGCCTCCCGCCTCGCTCTCGAGCACATCCTCAAGCAACTGCAGCAGATCATCGCGCCGCAAGCTCCTGCAGCCAGTGTACGCAAGCGGGCATTGATCGTCCGGTCACGACATCGTGCCCGTTGCGTGCCCGATAGGACGGTCAGTGACGGGACTCCGCGGGCGCTCACGGTTAGCGGTAGACGTGGGCTGACCTGGAGCGCAGCAGTTCAGAAGACCAGCGTCCGCAGCCTTCCAAGCTGGTCATGAGGGTTCGATTCCCTTCGCCGCTCCAGCCGAGTTTCCGCAGCTCAGGGAACATCGGTCAGGCCCAGGCTCCCCGGACACGCGCACCGCCACTGCGATCGCGCTCAGGCCAGCCAACACCCGCGTCCGCGACTACGCCGACATGTACTCGCTCACCGGCAAGCACGCCATCTCCCTCCGCACTGCACGCCGCGCGCTACTCGCTACCCACGCCTACAGAGAGACGCCAATTCAGCGGCTATCCGACGCGATCGGAAACTTTCGCAGCCCCGACCAGGGACGGAGGTCAGTTTGCACGATTGAGGACGGTCATCTGAATCTGCCCGGTGGCGGCCATGCTGAGCTGCCCGGCCGCGGACGGCGCGATTGCTTCCTGTGACTGTCGGATCGATCGTGGACGCGGTCGAGCTGCAGATCCGTGAGCTGCTGGAGCTGGACGCCAGGATGCCGGCGACCGTGATCGCCGAGCGGATCGGCTGGACCCGTGGCATCACCGTGCTGAAGGAGCGAGTCGCCGAGCTGCGCCCTTCCTATCTGCCGCCGGACCCGGCATCGCGAACTAGGAGCTTGACTCCTTCGATCGACAAATTGTTGTCTATGCGGCTGGTGCAACGGAAGCGCGGGCTGTGATTCCTAAGTGGGTAGATCTGGAAGTTCGCCGGGGGTGGGGCCGGGTGATTGGTCCAGCCCGGCGAGGTGGACGGTGCAGGCGGTGTCGAGAGCGTCCTGCGGGGTGCCGGATGGGCAGCCGGTGAGAAGGACTGCGTCCTGGTACCGGTCGCGGGCGGCGGAGTAGATCG
>JBOHCP010000139.1:0-9695 GCA_050698875.1 Streptosporangiaceae bacterium
GTGCTCGCGCGCCCACCGCGCGGCCGCGACGGCGGTGTCGTAGCTGTCCGCGAGGTCGGCACCGTCGGCGCTGAAGTACTTCAGCTCGGGCCGGCCGGAGCTCATGGCCCGGATCCAGCCTGGCGCAGTCCGAACGCTGATGCCCAGGCCGTTGTCCTCGCACACCAGCAGAATCGGCAGCGGTAGCCGCTGGTAGGCGCAGTAGGAGGCCATGCTCAGCGCGCCCGCGGCGGTCGAGTGATTGACCGACGCGTCGCCGAAGCTGCAGACCACGAGGCAGTCCGTCGGCCACGGTGTCCCGAGGCCGAGCTTGGCTGCCCTGCCGACGGCGAAGGCGAGGCCGACCGCCCGGGGCAGGTGCGAGGCGATGGTCGACGTCTGCGGGATAACGTGCAGCTCGGGGTGACCGAACACCTTGTGCCGTCCGCCAGCGATCGGCTCGGCCGCCGCTGCCATGAGGCCGAGCAGCACGTCGCTCACGCCGTCCCTGGGCGGGTGTGCCTGCGCGGCGCGGACGAGGTAGAAGGCCCCGGACCGGTAGTGCAGCAGGGCCGGGTCGGTGAGCCGGAGCGCAGCGGCGACGGCTGCGTTTCCCTCGTGGCCGGACGAGCCGATCGTGTAGTAGCCCGCCCCGCGGGCCCGCAGCCAGCGCGCCGCGCCGTCGAGGTGCCGGCTGGCGAGCTGCGCGCCGAGCAGGTCCAGGCAGCGGCCGGCGGAGAGCCCGCTGCCGGATCGGATCGGATCGCCGGGGGCCGGCCTGCTCGCGCTGTCGGGCCGGGTGAGCTCCCTGATGGCCCGGGAAAGCCGCTGCTCTGCTAGATCCTGGCCCGTCGCGTCGCCAGCTGGGTACCTGCGGGCCGTGTCGGCGGCCGCGGGATCTGCTGGCTGACGCGGTCCGGGTCCTGCAGCCGCGACGCTCACCCTCCGACGGTATGCCACGAGGACCCGGACGAACAGGCGGATTGGTTGCCCCTGGCTGAATCCCTGGCGCGCCAGTGATGTGATGGGGCCGTCAGCGTCACGTCGCATCCGGGGAGGGCGCCGTGCTGCCATGGTCAGCCGATCTGGCGGGAGTCATCAACGAGCACGTCATCGTCAGCGAGCTACTGCGCGGCAACCCCCTGGGTGACCCGCACGAGCGGCCGCTCTGGGTTTACACCCCGCCCGGCTACGCCGCCGAGCCCGGCCGCCGGTACCCGGTGGTGTACGTGCTGCAGGGCTACACCGGCCACCTGAGCATGTGGCGCAACAGATCGGCGTTCCGTCAGCCGTTTACCGAGACTGCCGACGCCGTATTCGCTGCCGGGCACGCGCCGCCGGCCATCGTCGTGTACGTCGACGCCTGGACCAGCTACGGCGGCAGCCAGTTCGTCGACTCACCGGGAACGGGGCAGTACCACTCCTACCTGTGTGACGAGGTGGTGCCTTCGGTCGACGCGGCCTACCGCACGCTCGCCGATCGCGGTCACCGGGCCATCATGGGCAAGTCGAGCGGCGGCTTCGGCGCGATGATCACTCCCATGCTGCGGCCCGAGCTGTTCGGCGCGCTGGCCACGCACGCAGGGGACAGCCTGTACGAGTACTGCTACCTGAAGGATTTCGGCGCCGCAGTCCGGGCGCTCCGGGGTTATGACGGCGACATCTGGGCCTGGTGGCAGGACTTCCGGTCCCGGGTGTCGTTCACCAGCCCCGCAGACCCCGAGCTGCTCGGGGTGCTGGGCGTGGCGGCGGCGTTTTCCGCAAACCCCGACGGCACGGTGGAGCTGCCGTTCGACCCGCGCACCGGGGTGGTGCGGCCGGTGGTCTGGCAGCGCTGGCTGGCGCTTGACCCGGTCCGGATGGTGGCTAGGCACGCTGACGCGCTCCGCTCGCTGCGGGCCATCTGGATCGACGCGGGCACCAGGGACGAGCACTTCCTCGATGTCGGAGCCGCCGCGTTCCGAGAGGAATTGCGCGCTATCGGCGTCCAGGACGGCGTCATCCGGTTCGAGCTCTTTGACGCCACCCACTCGGGAATCGACTACCGGTACCCGCTGTCGCTTGCCTGGCTGTGCCAGCGAATGCAGGACGGATGAACGTTCTGGACCGACGGCACGTAGTGAGAGGGAAAGAGCCACGACCTATCAGGAACGGAGATGTGGCCATGCGCAACCGATGGCGCGGGAGGCTGGTCGCGGCGCCGCTGCTGGCGGCCGGCGTGGCGCTGATCGCTGCTTGCGGCAGCTCGACCTCGCCGCCGGCCAGCTCGTCGACGTCCAGTCCCCCCGGCAGCACCTCGAGCGGCGCGCACGCCTCGAGCGTCACGATCATGACCCACAGCACCGGCAAGGGCACGGTGCTGTCCAACGCCCAGGGCAAGACCCTGTACTGGTTTGCCATCGACACCTCAACATCGTCGATGTGCACGGGCACGTGTGCCACCTACTGGCCGCCGGTGATCGGCACGCCCAGCGCGGCGGCTGGCAGCACGCTCCCGCACGGCTTCGGCACGATCATGAGGTCGGACGGCACCACCCAGGCAACCTATGACGGGCACCCGCTGTACACCTACGCGTCCGACTCGGCGGCCGGCCAGATCGGCGGCAACGGGCTCAACCTCTCCGGCGGCCTGTGGTGGGCCATGACGCCGGCGGGAAGCAAGCTCGGCAGCGCGTCCACGAGTTCCGGCGGCGGAGGATACGGCTACTAGCAGGCACGGTCCGGCCCAATGACGCGGCTGGCGGCAGTGGCGGGTGCGGGCATCCTGCACCGCCGCTGCCGCCGGGCACGTCGGCCCGCCGGCCGCGCACCGGCGCGCAATCCGCCGGGCGGGCGTACGATCGGCGCATGCCAGCACAGCGGCGTGCGGCGGGCACCGAGCCGCAGTTCCTCCAGGTGCAGACCACGACCGACTCGCGCGCCGAGGCGGTTGAGCTGGCCCAGGCCGCCGTGGAGGCGCGGCTTGCCGCCTGTGCCCAGGTGGCGGGGCCTATCGCCAGCACCTACTGGTGGGAGGACGCGCTCGAGCGTGCCGAGGAGTGGCTGATCATGCTCAAGCTGCCCGCCAGCAGGTACGACGACCTGGCTGAGTTCCTGGCCGAGCGGCACAGCTACGACGACCCGGAGATCACCGCCACGCCGATCGTCGCCGGGTCGCAGTCATATCTCGACTGGCTGGCCGAGGAGACCCGGCCGCAGTGACCAGCCCGGCGTCGCCCGCCGGGCCGCGAGACTGCGGGCTGTTCGGTCCTGGCTCGGTCACCTGGCGGATCGCTAGCGAGCCGGTGATGTGGATCGCCGGGCTGCGGGCGATGTACCTGCAGGCCCTGCATCCGAGGGTGATGCTTGGCACCTGGCAGAACACCGCGCTTGCGCGGCCGGACGACGCCTGGGGGCGGTTCACCCGGACTGTGGCGTTCGTCCGGATCCGCACGTTCGGCACGACGCCGGAGGTGGAGCGCGCGGGCGCACGGCTGAGGAAGATCCACGCCACCCTCCGCGGTACCGACGCCGAGGGCCGCGAGTTTCGCCTGGACGAGCCGGAGCTGCTGTTGTGGGTGCACTGCTGCGAGATCGGCTCGTATGCGGAGATCGCCCGGCGCAGCGGGGTGCATGTGACGCCGGCGGAGCTCGACACCTTCGTCGACGAGCAGCGGCGCAGTGCCGCCGTGGTCGGCCTGGACCCGGCGATCGTGCCGGGCAGCACGGCCGGGCTGGACGCCTACTTCGACCGGATGCGGCCGAGCCTGCGGGTGATCCCCGAGGCGCGGCAGGCGATGCGCGCGTCGTTCACGCCGAAGGTGCCGCCCGTGTTCCTGCCGCTGCGGCTGATGGTGCCGCCGCTCAACGCGCTCGGGTATGCCAGCCTGCCGCCCTGGGCCAGACGGCTCTACGGCACGCCCGGCCTCGGCCTCACCGAGCCGGCCGCCACGCTCGCCCTGCGAGCCGCGTTCGAGACCACGACCCGGCTCCCGCCCCGGCTGTTCCTGGTGCCGGGGGGCGCGCTGTCGCGCATCAGCCGGAGCCGGCGCCCGGACCGCGCTGCGCAGGCGGCGCGGTTATCCCCGGCACTGCCGGGCAAGCTAACGGCGTGACCGAGGCAGTTCCGCGGCTGCGCCGCGTCCTGCGCGATGACCTGGACCAGGGCCAGCGGGCCGCACTGGCGAGCTGGCTCTCGTTCACCGCCACGTTCGCCGCCGTCCGCGGCATGACCTACAGCATCCGGGCCGGGCGCGGCCCGTTCCGCAACATCAGCGCCGGCGGCGAGCACCTGCACCACTACCTGTGGGGGATCGCCATGCTGGCCGGCGTCGGCGCCGTCGCCGTGCACGGTGAAGAGCGGTACCGCTCGCACCCCGCTGTGGCGGTGAGCTACGGCAGCGGGCTGGCGCTGATCGTTGACGAACTGGCTCTGCTCCTTGATCTGCGCGATGTCTACTGGGCGAAGCAGGGACGGGTCTCGGTCGACGTGGGCATCGGCGGCATCGCCGCGACGGGCTCGTATTTCGCCCTGCTGCCGGTGGCACGCGCGATGCGTAACCGGCGCTGGGAGGAGCACCAGATCCCGCCGGACCAGCACCACCCGAACGGCCACCGGCCGGCGGAGCAGGAGAGCGGCACCTCCCGCCGCTGGCGGGTGCGCTAGCTACTCGCCCGCCTCGCCGCCGGCTAGCTCGGCCACCACGTCCAGGTGACCCAGGTGCCTGGCGTACTCCTGGACCAAGTGGAACAGCACTCGCTCCAGCGTCGCGGGCGGAGCGCCACCCCAGCGCTCACCCGGCTGGCCGACCTCAGCAAGGTCGTGCCCGGCGATGACCGCGTCTGAGCGCGCCGCCTGCGCGCGGGCGGCGTCGACCAGCTCGGCCAGCGTCTCGCCGGGCCCGACGTACCAGCGGTCGTCGCGCCGGTCGCCCCACGGGTCGCCGACGTCGTGCCCTTCGAATCCCCACTCCAGCCAGCGCCGCTCCACGTATGTCAGGTGCCGGAGCAGCTCGATAGGCGTCCAGCCGGACGGCAGGCTGCTGGTCCGGAGCGCGCCAGCCGGCAGTGACGCGAGCTTGCTGATCAGGCGCGACCGGAAGTAGGCCAGATAGCGGGTGAACACGTCGGCGCGGGACGCGGCCGGCGCGGTCGGCGACGGGAACGGGCTGGGCTGGCTCGGCCTCGTCGCGATTGTGTTCGTGATCGGCCAGTTCATGTCCGCGAGCACCGTGCCGTCCAACGACCCGGGTCAGTCCGGGGTAGCGGAGCGGGCGCTGCAGCGACTTGGTGTAAACGGCCCGCCGCCGGCGGAGAGCGTGCTGATCCAGGCGAGGGCCGCGAGCGGGACGTTCCAGACTGACCCGGAACTGCGCCAGGCCACGCAGCAGGTCGTCAGCGCGCTCTCGCAGCTGCCGAGATCGACGGCGAGCGACATCCGGTCCCCGCTGAGCCATGGCGGTCGGTCGCTGCTCTCGGCCGATGGCCGGTCCGCGCTGGTGACCTTCAGTGTGACCGGAGCCAACGAGGACCAGGCAGTGCGGCCGGCGCAACGGGCAGTGGCCGCGGTGCAGGCCTCCTACCCGGGCCTGCGGATCGCCGAGACAGGCGCCGCGAGCGAGGACCGGATCGCCAGCGCCATCCTGAGCAGCGGCTTCCACCGGGCCGAGTCGACCTCGCTGCCGATCACGCTGATCCTGCTCGTGGTCGTGTTCGGCGCGCTCATCGCGGCCGGGATCCCGCTGCTGCTGGCCGGCACCGCCGTCGTCACGGCCATCTCGCTGACCTCCGTCATCGGCCAGTGGCTGCCGACCGGGCAGAGCACCTCGGAGGTCGTGCTCATCATCGGGATGGCCGTCGGAGTCGACTACTCGCTGTTCTACGTGCGCAGGGAACGGGAGGAACGGGCGGCGGGGCGCAGCACGCACGACGCGCTGCAGATCGCGGCCAGAACCTCCGGCCGGGCCATCGTGATCTCCGGCGTGACCGTGATGATCGCGCTGGCCGGGCTGTTCCTGACCGGGTACTCGGTCTTTACCGGTATCGGCCTTGGCACCATCGCCGTGGTCGGCGTCGCCGTCGCCGGGTCACTCACGTTCCTGCCGGCGCTGCTGGCCTGGCTGGGACCGCGGGGGGATCGTGGCACGATCCCGTTCCTGGGGCGCCGCCGCACCGCGTCGCGGCCGTCGAAGCTGTGGGCGGCGGTGGTTCGCCGGGTGACACGCAGGCCCGCTGCCTGGGGCGGGTTCGCCGCCGTGGCCATGGTGGCACTCGCCGTTCCCGCGCTCGGCTTGCGGCTCGGCAACCCGCCGGATAGCGGCTTCCCGGCCAGCCTCCCGGTCGTGCAGACCGCCGACCAGATCCAGCGGGCTTTCCCGGCCGAGCCGTCGCCGGCGCAAGTCGTTGTCACGGGCAGCAACCTGCACGGCCGCGCGGTGGCAGCGGCGCTCACCGCGCTGCGCCAGACGGCATCGGCAACCGGCCCGATCCGGCAGCCGGTGACGGCCGCTTCTGTCGCGCACGGCCGCGCCATCGTCGTGTCCGTTCCCCACGCAGGAACCGGGACGGACGCCCGCTCCGATGCGGCCCTGCTCAGCCTGCGGGACCAGATCCTGCCCGCGACGCTGGGCAGTGTCCGGGGCGTCAGCTGGGCCGTGTCGGGGAACACCGCGAACAACTACGACGACCTCGCGGCCCTGCACACCCGCACCCCGCTCGTGCTCGCCGTCGTCACCGGGCTCGCGTTCCTCTTGCTGCTACTGGCGTTCGAGTCGGTCGCGATCGGGCTGATCTCGGTCGGGCTGAACCTGCTGTCGGTAGCCGCCGCATTCGGCATCGTGACGCTGATCTTCCAGGACGGCCACCTGGCGGGCCCGCTCGGATTCACCAGCTTCGGCGCGATCGTGTCCTGGGTACCGCTGTTCATCTTCGTGTTCCTTTTCGGCATCAGCATGGACTACCACGTGTTCATCCTGAGCCGGATCCGCGAGCTGCGCGCTCGCGGCACCAGCACCAGGGACGCGGTCGTCGGCGGCATCGCGGGCAGCGCAGGGGTGGTCACCAGCGCCGCCGTGATCATGGTCGCGGTGTTCTCGGTGCTGGCCACGTTGTCAAATATCCAGACCAAGACGCTCGGCGTCGGGCTGGCCGTGGCGGTCCTGATCGACGCGACCGTGGTCAGGGGGGTGCTGCTGCCGGCCACGCTCAGCCTGCTCGGCGAGCGCAGCTGGTACGCGCCGCGCTGGCTGCGCCGGTCGCCGGCCAGCTGAGGGCAGGCTGGGCGCATGCCAGGGAATCGGTAAAGATGTGGCCCGACCCGCCGAGACCGGCTCACCGGGGTCCGGCGGGCGGGCTACAGTTACTGCAACTAGCTGCCCGGCGCCCCCTGCCCTGGACTCAGGCGCAGCTCTTCCCGTTGTGACACCCGAGCCAGCGAGCGACCATGCGCCTGCTCCCGAGCCCTGTCCCGCCTGCTGAGACCCCAGTGCCGCCGGAAGCCGCTGCGCCGTCGGCGGACGCCCGTCTCCGGCGGCCGGTGGTGGAGCGCGTCGCGTGCTGGAGCGCCCGCCATCGCAAGACTGCCGTCGGCGCGTGGCTGGGCTTCGTGGCGGCTGCCTTCATCGCGGGCCAGCTCGGCGGGGGCGCCAGCGTGCACCAGTACGACCCCGGCCAGGCCGGCCAGGCGGAGCAGGTGCTCGCGAAGCTCGGTGTGGTCACGCCGCCGGCTGAGAGCGTGCTGATCCAGGCGCGGCCGGGCGGCCGGCCCCCGGCCTCGGCCGCGGCAGCCGACGTGAAGAACGCCACGCTGCAGGTCAGGGCGGCACTGGCCGCGCTGCCGCGGGCCGCCGCCGACATCCGTGGCCCCTTCTCCGGCGGACCGTCCGCTGCTGCGATGACCGCCCGTGGCGGGCTCGCCGCGCTGGTCACCTTCGATGTCGCCGGACCGCATGCGGCCGCGCAGAACACCGTGCGCGCCGACCTCACCGCGGTCCAGCGGGTGCAGGCCAGGAATCTCGACCTGCTGGTCCAGGAGGCCGGCGAGGCCACCACGAACCGTGTCGCCAACGCGCTGCTCGGGCAGGACTTCCGCAAGTCGGAGTGGAGTTCCATCCCGCTGACGCTGATCCTGCTGCTGGCGGTGTTCGGCGCGGTGATCGCGGCCGGCATCCCGGTGCTGCTGGCCGGCACCGCCGTCATCACCGCGGTGTCGCTGCTCGGCGTGGCCGGTCACTGGTTCCCTGTCGGCTCGGGCACCTCCGAGCTGGTGCTGGTGATCGGGATGGCGGTCGGGGTCGACTACTCGCTGTTCTACCTGCGCCGCGAGCGGGAGGAGCGGGTCGCCGGGCATGACGACCAGGCCGTCGTCGCTCTCGCGGCGGCTACCTCCGGGCGGGCCATCCTGGTGTCCGGGCTGACGGTCATGGTCTCGCTGGCCGGGCTGTTCCTGACCGGCATCGACATGTTCACCGGGATCGCGTTCGGCACCATCATCGTGGTCGGCGTGGCGGTGCTCGGCTCGCTGTTCTTCCTGCCGGCGCTGCTGTCGTGGCTCGGGCCGTGGGCCGACCGGCTGCAACTGCCGTACCTCGGCCGCCGCCGCACCCATCCGCAGCCGTCGCGGCTGTGGTCAGGCCTAGCCAGGCGTGTCGTGCGCCGGCCAGTGCTGCTCGGCGGGCTTGCCGCCGCGGCGCTGCTGGCGCTCAGCGCGCCCGCGCTTGGCATGCGGCTGACCAATCCTGCCATCGACCTGCCGGCCAACCTGGAGATCGTGCACGTGCTCGGCGACATCCAGCACGAGTTTCCCGCCAAGCCGCCGCCGGCCGAGGTGGTGGTGAGCGGCGCTGGCCTCGGCAGTGCGGCCATGCAGCGGGAGATCGCCGCGCTGCGCGACCATGCCGGGATCGGCCGGCCGGTGAGCGTCGAGCCCGTGGCGGGCGGCCGTGCGCTGGTGATCGACGTGCCGCTGGCGGGCAACGGCACGAGCGCGCAATCCAACGGCGCGCTACTGACGCTGGAGAACAACATCCTGCCCGCCACGATCGGCAAGGTGCCCGGCGCCAGCTTCGCCGTGACCGGCAGGACCGCGTCGAACTATGACCTGCGCGCCATGCTGCACTCCCGTACGCCCATCGTGTTCGGCGTGGTCGCGCTGCTGGCGTTCGTGCTGCTCATGCTCGCGTTCCGCAGCCTCACCATCCCGCTTGTCTCGATCGTGCTGAACTTCCTGTCGGTGGGCGGCGCCTACGGGCTCGTGACGCTGATCTTCCAGGACGGGCACCTGCAGTCGCTGCTCGGCTTCACCTCCTTCGGCGCGCTCATCCCCTGGGTGCCGCTGTTCACGTTCGTGATGCTGTTCGGGCTGAGCATGGACTACCACGTGTTCATCCTCAGCCGCATCCGGGAGTCGTGGTCGGCCGGCGCGAGCGCCCGCGACGCCGTCGTCGAGGGTGTCGGCCGGTCCGCCGGCGTCGTGACCAGCGCGGCGGTCATCATGGTCGCGGTGTTCTCGATCTTCGCCACGCTGGACATGATCGACGTCAAGATGCTCGGCGTGGGCCTCGCGGCCGCCGTGATCATCGACGCGACCCTGGTGCGTGGCGTGGTGCTGCCCGCCATGCTGGCGCTGCTCGGCGAGCGCGCCTGGTACCTGCCGGCCTGGCTGCGCTGGCTGCCCGGCCGCGGCCTGGTGTGCGAGGGCGCGCTGCTGCGGCGCCACCTGCGGCCCGCCGTGCGCGGGC
>JBOHCP010000140.1:0-9653 GCA_050698875.1 Streptosporangiaceae bacterium
AGGCATCTGCGACCGCCTGGGGGCAGCGGACCTGCAGGCGTTCTTCGACCGGTGGACGGCGGTCATCCCCGCGCCGTTCACCCCGGCTGACCGGGCGGCCGGCTACTGGTGGGAGCTGTCGATGCGAATCTGCTGATCGCCATGGGGCTGATCGAGGGCACGGCACGGTTCACCGCGGTCAGCGCCTCGACGATCTTCAAGCGGTGCCAGAAGGCGTTCCGGCCCTTCAATGCTGACGCTGCGCTGAAGTTCGCGAACGCCCGGAACGAGTACCTGCACGGTTCGTCGATCGGATTCATGACTGTGCCGCCCGAGGCGTGGTGGCCGCAGTACTGGGCGCTGGCTGCGATTCTCGTCGCTGCGCTGGACCGCGAGCTAGAGGACCTGGTGGGACTGGACCGCGTCCCCACTGTCGAGGACTACCTCAACCAGAACACCAAGAATGTCGAGGACCGCGCTGAGACGCTGGTCACGCGGGCCAGGCAGCGCCTAGCCCAATACAAGGCCGGCACGCTGCCGGCAAGGATCCAGATGGAGTGGCGGGCTAATCCCGACCTCACGGCCGGGCTCGCCCACCGTGAGCCGGCGAGCTGCCCTGCCTGCGGTGAGACGGGAACGCTCGAAGGCGAGGACTCCAGCGACACGGACTACGAATCTGGCGAGACCGAGTATGGCGAGGAGATTGCCTGGGCCACTATCCACGTGCCGGCCGCGTACTTCAGCTGCCCGAACTGTCACCTCGTCCTGGACGGGTACGAGCTGATCGACCACGTCGGCCTGCCAGAGACCTTCGACGTCATAGACGACGACCCGGAATGGCCCGAGCCCGATTACGGCAACGACTAGCGCGCCGGGACCCGACGTCTTTCCCGGTTACCAACGGCTTTCCGGGAAAATTCCCGGAACGTTGGCGTGCCGTGCCGCGGGGTCGTCGATGTCAAGCCATAGAACACAGAATCGAAAACGTACATAAGTGCGGGTCAGTTCTTGACTTTGGGCCAAGGTCGGACGTTATGGTGCTGCTGTGCGTGCAGGGGAGATCTTGGCCGCCGTCGAGTCCAAGCTTCAGCACCAGCACCGGCAGCAGGCGACGGTCTATAAGCGTGAGTGGAGCATCGGCGTCGGCGCGACGCGCATCGACATCGCCGCCATCAATGGCACTATCACCGGATGCGAGATCAAGAGCGCACGCGACAACTTCGGCAGGCTGGCGGCCCAGGTGCGCCTGTACAGCGCGGTGCTCGACACCGCAATCCTTGTCGTCGAGGGCGAGTCCGCGGCCGCGCGAGCCGCGGGCATCGTGCCGGCCTGGTGGGGCATCTGGTGTGCGCGTCCACAGCCGGCTGGCGGGCCGAGCCTGGATGCGGTGCGGGACGGCGAGCCGAATCCTGCCCCCGATCCGCTGTCGATCGCGCAGCTGCTGTGGCGGGACGAGGCTTACGGCGTCCTCGAGCACCGCGGGCTCGCAGCCGGCCTGCGCGCAGCGACCAGGTGGAGGCTGTGGGAGGCGCTGGCGGACCGTCTGCCGCTGCCAGACCTGAGACACGAGGTGCGGGAAGCGATTAAGGCTCGCCCAGAGTGGTGAGCCTGCGCACGACGTAGTCGAGATGGTGTGCCGTGCCGATCGCCCGCCACGTAGATGCATTCCCCGGGCCCTGTCCGTTGGCCCGCGGGCTGGCGATCCTGGCGTCGGCCTTGCCCAGATCAGCGCCAACGAAGTCAGGCTGCGCGGCGATCGTCTCGCACACGTCGTAGAACTGCTCGTGCCCGCGCGGGTCCCGCAGGGTTCCCTTGAGCACGAGCCACCGGTCGGCCACCGCATAGCGGAGCTGGGGCGCAGGCCGGAAGCCGCCCGTTGTGAAATCCGGGTTGTTGACCGCGTAGTCGCCGAAGACCGGTGCCCTGGGAAGCCGTCTGCGCTCTTGCAGCCGGTCGAACAGGGCGGCGTCATACCTGGGGATCTCGCCGATCACCCAGGGCTGGATCTCGCTCAAGTCGGGCGGGAAGGCGCCGGCCGCTACGATCACGGTCCGCGACTCTTCTGCGGCGCGGATCCCGCGAAGCGCGTCAGCCGCGATCCGCTCGCACCCCCGGACAGCTACCTCGCCCCTTACGCCGCCCAGGTCCAGCACGAGGTCGAGGTCAGAGGGATGAATACCGAGCTCGGTGAGGAGAGCCGCCAGCGCCTCGTCGATGTCCTCGGAGTCCTGGTCGAGGTCGTCGCCGCGGAGGCGCACGGCGACGCCAGTCCGCAGGTCGGCATGGGCGGCAGCGGCCTCCCTCCGGGCCAACTGGCCGTCGTCGAGCCGAAGCACTGGCGTTGCCCGCACGCCCTGGTCGACCGCCCCGCTGATGGCAATGTCGATCGCGCCGGAGCCGTCCTTTAGCGCGGTGTCGCTGGCGAGCAGGCCGACGTCGAGCAGCAGCCGCTGGCCTGACCACGGGCCGAGTTTCTGCACGGTCTTCTGGATCGCCGAGCGCGCGGCCGGGCGTGCATCCGCTTCATCGTCGTTACCGGGAACTATCTCCAGCAGCGGCAGGAGATGCTCGCGGGTGGCGGGCTGTATCCAGCTGAGCGCGAGCAGCTCCCCCTGCTTTCCCTTGAGCACGGGCGCGTACAGGACGTCAGGCACGGCGCCGCTCCCGCCTGTCGTGATGCTCGGCGACCGCAGCAGCTGGGACGCGCCGCCGGCGCGGCCCAAGTCGGAGCTCGCCGGGGCTGGCCGATCCGGTTGACGTTGCGTCGCCTGCGGCCGGACTGTCCTCATTCCGCCGGTCGGACTCATCCAGCCGCTCGATCACCCACTGCCGGATGAGCGCGCTCGGCGCGATCTGCATCTCTTCGGCCAGTTCGCGGAGTCGCCGCAGCTTCGATACGGGAATTCTCACCGCGTACACCTGGGCGGGGTCCTCGGCGCGCTTCCGTCCGCGCTGGCCCGGCGCCGGCGCGATATCGCCTCGCTCTTCAGCCTCGGCCCGGGCCTCTGCCTCGGCGGCTTCGCGAGCCAGGATTTCCCTCATGCTCCCGCTCATTGGCCCTCCTCGTATTTCTTGACCTCGGATGGCTTGGCTTCCCAGGCCGTTGCCCCCCACCACCGGCCGAGCGGCGGGTGATCTTTCGGGGCGAGTATCACCGTGACGACGAAGCCCGCCATGGCGGAGTAGCCGCTCACCCTCACGGTGAGCCCGGACCTGCTTCCGGCTGGGCGGACCCACCGGTTGTCGTCCTGGCATGCCTCGGTGGCCCACTCGGTCTGGACGTTGCGCTCGGTACTGTCCTTGCGTTCGGCGCGCCGGCCTGGGTCGTGAGCACCGGCCTCTGACCAGTCGATTTCCTCGAAGACCAGGTCGGCGTACGACACGCCGTCGTAGTCATGCTCGCCTGCCGACACGACGTCAGTCTAGTTATCCGTATTACGGAAAAGCAAGTTACTGTCCTATGCGTAATACGGGTTCGAGTTCTGGGGGCAAGCGTATGCCGGCACATTTGCCGGATCTACCGGGCCGCCCGGCCAAAGAGCTGAGTAGACCCGGTCACACGGCGGTCAGCTACCCGCGGTCGACGACGTGCGGCGCCGGCTTGGCCTGCGCCGCGACCTGACCTCCAGTGAGACGTTCGGCGATGCGTGGCCAGCGTGGCTCAAGGGCAAGCGCCGGGCCCGGCCGTCCTACGCCCGCAGCCTCGATCAGATCGGCCGCAACTGGCTGCTCCCGGTCCTCGCGGACGTCGAACTGGACAGGCTGACCGGCGAGCACTGCGCCGACGTGTTCGCGCGCGTTGACCGGCTCAACGCCGAGATCGACGCCGCGAAGGCCGAGGACCGGCGGCCGGTCCTGCCCGGCGACGTGCGCACCGCACCCAAGCACGTCGGCGTATCGACACAGCACCGCGTCCTGGCCGCGCTGCGCGCCTTCCTGAACTACCAGTGGCGCCGGGCCCACGCCATCCCGTTCAACCCGGTCTTCGCCGTCGAGCTGGAGCCCGAGGTCACGCCGGAGGCGCAGCGGTGGAGCGCGGCCGAGGCGCGCAGGTTCATCGCGGCGAGCGAAGCCGACCCGCTCGGCCTGGTCTTCCGCGTCGTGCTGCTGCGCGGCGAGCGTCGCGGCGAGGTCCTCGGCCTCACGTGGTCGGGGTACGACCCGGACGCCGGCTACGTCGACATCCGCAAGACCGTGCTCGAGCTGGGCGGTCACGTCATCGACGGCACGCCTAAGACCAGGACGAGCGTACGGCGTGTGTGGCTGGACGACGAGACGATCACGCTCCTGCGCGAGCACCGCAAGGCCCAGCTCGCCGCGCGGCTGCGGGCCGGCGAGGCGTGGCAGGACAACGACCTGATCTTCTGCCGCGACGACGGCTCGCCGTGACCCCCGGACTACGTGTCCCGCCGGTTCAAGGTGATCGCCAAGAGCGCGGGCTTGCAGCCGATCAAGCTGCACGAGGGCAGGCACACCGCCGCCAGCCTCGGCCACGACGCCGCCGTGGACCCGGAGATCCGCCGCAGAACTCTGGGCCATGCCGACAAGGCGATGACGTCGCGGTACACGCATCCTGAGCAGATCGCCTTCCGGGCTGCGGCCAACAGCGTCGCCGAGTACGCGAAGGAGGCAGGCTCGTGACCGTGTGCGTCCGTCCTGCGTCCATATCCGGCCCGGCGAGCACCCGGCGGAGTGCTCAGGGTCGCTCGTCTGCGGCGTTTCCGCAGGTAAACAGTGGTGGGGCGGGTGGGGCTCGAACCCACGACCGGCGGATTATGAGTCCGCTGCTCTGACCGGCTGAGCTACCGCCCCAGGAACTACTGCGTGATCAAGTTACCGCAGCGACGCCTACCAGTGACGGGTCGGCCCGGTGTCGGTCTGCCACCGGTCACCTGGTGCTGAGCTGCATCTCCATAGCGTGCTCGACCAGCGCGATGAGCGTGGACTTGGTGGAATTACGGCCGCGCGCGTCGCACTGCAGGATCGGCACTCGCGGGCTGATCGACAGCGCCTCCTGCACGTCGGCCAGCGCGTGCGGGAAGTAGCCGTTGAACCCGTTCACCGCGACGATGAACGGCAGGCCCGCCGACTCGAAGTAGTCAACGGCGGGGAACGAATCCGCCAGCCGGCGCGTATCGACCAGGACGACCGCCCCGATAGCGCCCTGGATCAGGTCGTCCCACATGAACCAGAACCGATGCTGGCCCGGCGTGCCGAACAGGTAGAGGATCAGGCCTGCATCGAGGGTAACGCGGCCGAAATCCATCGCTACCGTAGTCGTCGTCTTGTCGGGGGTGTGGCTCAGATCGTCGAGGCCGTCGCTCACGGTGGTCATGACAGCCTCGGTCGTGAGGGGCGTGATCTCCGATACCGAGCCCACGAAGGTGGTTTTGCCGACGCCGAAACCACCCGCGACGACGATCTTCACCGACGTCATCGCGTTCTCGGCGGTGCGAGGCGCCGCGACCCTAGAGCTTCCGAAGTCCACTGAGCACCCTTTCGAGCAGGTTGATATCCGGGCGACCCTGCGCGTGGTCGATCTGATGTACCCGGACCAGTCCTTCCATGGCCATGTCGCCGATCAGCACCCTGGCGACGCCTAGCGGCATATGCAGAACCGCCGAGACCTCCGCGACCGACCGCCAGTCTCGGCAGAACGCGAGAATCGCCTGGCACTCAGGGCTGAGTACCGACAGGTCCCGCGCCTCGTAGTGCGAGGCGGCGACCATGGCTTCGATCTGCAGCTGGTAACTAGGCTTCGTTCGCCCGCCAGTAACCGCATAGGGCCGGACCAGCGAACTGGATTCATTACCGATCGGGTGGGGGCTGGAGCCTTGCAGCCACGGATCCCGCGGTGCAGGCGCGTACCCGAGGTCTGGCCCGCGCTGGCTGTCACGATCGGCCGGGGACAGGCGTTCGCCCTCACCCCAGTCATCGCGACCGCGGCCAAACACGGCGGCCTCCTGTCACTATTGGCTGTCCTCGGGCCAGCCCGACGGGCCCGTCCGGACCTCGGGCGTCAGCGCGCTTCCGACACGCTCCACCAGCAGCGCCATCTCATAGGCGACAAGACCCATGTCACAGTCGGCCGCAGCCAGCACCGCGAGGCTGGAACCGTCGCTGATCGCCATGATGACCAGCAGCCCCCGCTGCATCTCCACGACCGTCTGGGTGACAGTGCCCCCTTCGAATACCCGCGCCGCGCCCTGCGTGAGGCTCGTCAGACCTGACGTCACCGCCGCGAGCTGGTCGACCCGGTCCGCCGGGAAGCCGTGCGAGAACGCCATCGGCAGACCGTCCGCGGACACCACGATGGCGTGCGCCACCGAGGGCACCCGCTCGACGAAGTTCGTGATCAGCCAGTTCAGATCCTGGGCCGGACGGACAAGCGGACTCACAGGCGCACCTTCCTCTCGCAGCCCGCATCCAGTCCTCTAAGACGCAAAGCCGCCGTGACCGCTCGCGGAGCCACCACCTGGAGGTTCCACGCTCTCACCCTAAGCATGACTGGCTATTCAAGATCGTGTCACCTTCATCGAGAACCGGCGTCCGCATCAGGGTCTTCGTCGTCGCGCGAGAGGACCGCTCGGCCCTGTCTGATCCCGCGCTGGAAGCTGGCGAACCGGTCTCTGGTCGCCGCCGCCGACCTCGCCGGCACCGGCGCGACGGCCTCGGGCGGCGCGGCGCCGGGCACGAGATTGGCCTGCGGCACTCGCTTGGGCAGGCCTGCTTCGGTCGTACCGCCGGTGCTGGGCGAGCTCGCCGCTGCTGCCGCTTCCCAGCCTTGGTCTGCCGCCGAGGATCTCCAGCTGAGATCGGGCTCCGGCGCGGACTCCGGCGCGGGCTGCGCTGTAGGCCAGCTGCTTGAGCCCCCAACCAGCCCGGTCGAGCCACCGCGACCAGCACCGTCGCGGACGCCGCTGCGCCCCCGACGGAACCAATCCGACTCCACGGCCTCGAAAATAGGCAGCCGATTCTCCGTAGCCACGTGCTCGGCAGCCGGCACGACCACCCCGCCCGGCGAGCCGACGTCGAGCGGCGCAGAGCCCAGCAGACCGAAGCTGCCAGCTGGGCTCTGCGGCGCGCCGAAGCCCTGCTGCCCTACCACGCTCGGCGGCCCGAGCGGCGCCGGCCGCGCAACCGGTGCGGCGGGCGGCGCCGCGGTGAACCTGTCGGCGGGCTCGGCCGTACGCACCGGACCGCCGTAAGCGTCGCTTTCCGGCGGCATACCGACCACGGCGTCGGCCTGCCCGGCTGCGGCTGCCAGATCTGCCTCTGCCTCCGGCGACCCGAACGCCGGCAGCGGGCTGGTGCTGGCCGGGCTGGTGCTGGCCGGGCTGGTGCTGGCCGGGCTGGTGCTGGCCGGGCCGCCGCGGCCCACCATGCCAGGATGTATTCCCGCCCCCGGCACCCGGCGCAGTCCGAGCTCTGTGTCACGGCCCGGCTCAGCGGCAAGCTCGCCGCCGGTGAACTCGCCAGACTCCGCCTGCAGGTCAGCGAACCTTGGCATGCGCGCGGCGTTGATCTCCCGCTCGGCAGGAGAGAGCAGGCCATCGCCCGTACCGTTCCGGCCTGCGCCGAGCGCCACAGCTGGGCTTGCGCCCGCCACAGCGCCCGTCCCTGGCAGCTCGAACCTGCGCGTCCCCGGCGGGCTGACGTCCGTCTGGTGGCTGATGACCTCATCCGGCAGCCAGACCAGCGCGGTCAGACCGCCGGCCGCGGCGGGCCGCAGCCTGACCCTGATGCCGTGCCGGGCAGCGAGGCGCGCGACCACGAACAGGCCCATGCGACGTGATACGGCCACGTCGACGACGGGCGGATTGTCCAGCCGCCAGTTGGCGTGAGCCATCTCCTCGGCGCCCATGCCGACACCCTGGTCGGTGATGTCCAGCAGCACGCCACCGCTGGAGAGCAGATGGCCGGCTACGGCGACCGGGGTCTCGGCCGAGGAGAACGAGGTAGCGTTCTCGGCCAGCTCAGCGAGCAGGTGAACGACGTCATTGACCGCGTGACCGCGCACCGCGATGCCTGGCTGCACGTTCAGCCTGACCCGCTCGTACTGCTCGATCTCAGACACCGCCGCGCGCAGCACGTCAACCAGGGCAATCGGCTGGTTCCACCGCCTGGTTGCCTCGTGTCCGGCTAGGACCAGGAGGTTCTCCGAGTTGCGCCGCATTCGGGTGGCGAGGTGATCCATCTGGAACAAGCTGGACAGCCGGTCCGGGTCCTGCTCGCCCTGCTCCAGGTCGTCGATGAGCCGGATCTGCCGCTCGACGAGCGACTGGCTGCGCCGGGACAGGTTGACGAACATCGCGTTGACGTTGCCGCGCAGCGCAGCCTCGTTGGCGGCCAGCCGGAGCGCTTCGCGGTGAACCTGGTCGAAGGCCCGGGCGACCTCGCCGATCTCGTCGAACGAGTCGACGTCGATCGGCTCGACATCCAGCGGCACGCTGCCGCCATCGGACTCGCTCATCCGGCGCACCGTCTCCGGGAGCCGGACGCCAGCCACCTCCAGCGCACCCGACCGCAGCCGCCGCAGCGGCCGCACCATGGTCCGGCCGACGACTGTGGTCAGCAGCAGGGCCAGCAGCAGGACGACCAGCACGGCGCCACCGAGAAGCGATGCCGTGATGATCGCGCTCCGGTGCAGCGCCGCCGCCCTGGCGATCGTCGCCTTCACCAGGCTCTGCTCAACGCCCCGGATGCCGCCCATCGTGCCGGTGGTCATGGCGCCGTACCACTGGTTAGCCGTCGTTGCCAGCGTGCTCAGCGTCTGGTTATCCGCGCCGTACGCGATGGCCTGCAGCTCGTAGTTACTGGCGAAGTCCACCAGGCTGCCCTGCACGTTGTTCTGGTACAGGGCCACCTGCTGCGGTGTCGCGACCCGGTTGAACTCGGCGACGTTCGCGTTCTGGTCTGCCAGTGCCGTCTGCAGGCCGGCCAGCACGGTCGGATCAAACTTCCCGTCCTGCGCCAACGCGTATGCCAGCAGGCCGCGCTGCTCGGATGCTTCCTCGCAGATCAGCGACACCAGGCTGAGCGACCGGACGTCGCTGGTCAGCTCAGGGTCACCGCTGTCGCCAGCGATGTTGTTGTCGATCGACAGCAGGCCGTCGATGATGGACGTGTAGCTGCTCATCACGTCGACCGCGGGCAGGCTGGTCGTGGTGGCGGCGGTCCGGAGCGGGTCCAGCAGCTGCAGGACGTGCCCGATGTTCTGCGCGTCCTGCTGCACCTGAGCCGGGAAGCCGGCTCCGACGCCCGCGCTGTCGATCCGCACATTACGCACCCACGGGGTGGTGAGGCTCTGCTCCTGCCTGACCAGCGCCAGGTTCTGCGGCGCGCCGTCCGCGGTGTCACGACCGAGCAAGCCCAGCCGGCCCGCCTGCCCCTGGCCGATGAACTCCATAGCCTGGTCGCGCTCGTCCTCGAGGTGGGCGGCCAGGCCGGTCACCTCGTAGCTCAGGCTGGACAGCGTCTCGACCCGCTGGTAGACGAGGGCGTTCTGCACCGAACTGGCGATGTAGGTACCGCCAAGCACGACGGCGGTCAGCGTCGGAATGATGATCAGCAGCAGCAGCCGGGACCGGACTCGCCAGTTCTTGAGCGCCCGGCGTGAGGTCGCGGGCCCGCCGTGCGGACGCCCGCCCGCCGCGCTCGCGGCCGGGACTGGG
>JBOHCP010000141.1:0-9645 GCA_050698875.1 Streptosporangiaceae bacterium
GTCCTACGCCGACCGGCACGACCGGCGGCGGCTGATGATCGGGGCTGACGTGATCCGGCTGGCTCTCCTGCTTGGCCTGGCCGCCGCGCTGCTGCGCGGCAGCGTGCCGCTGGGGGTGCTGGCGGGCTTCGCCCTGGCCGAGGGGTCGGCAGGCGCGGTCTTCGCCCCGGCGCGGCTGGCGCTGGTCCCGGCCCTCGTGCCGCCCGGGCAGCTGCTGCGCGCCAACGGGATCCTGCAGGCCTGCTTCATGGCCACCTTCGGGATCGGCCCGCTGCTGCTAGGCCCGCTGCTGGCAGTCACCGCCATGCCCGGCGTAATCGCGGTCAACGCGGCGACTTTCGCCGTCTCGGCCGTCAGCCTGGCCGCGATCCGGCTCCCCCCGTCACCCGCCCCGCAGCCAGCCAAGCCGGGGATGCGGCGGGACCTGGCCGCGGGCTGGCACACAGTGCGCTCCGCCCCCGACGTTCCGCTCGTACTGTGCACCTTCGCTGCCGCGCTGGTCCTGGCCAGCGGCTTCCTCGCCGTCGGGCTGCCCGCCTGGGTATCCCGCGCGCACAACGGCCCGGGCACGCTCGGCCTGCTGCAGGGCACCGCCGGGATCGCGGAGCTGACCGGCGCGCTGGTCCTGAGCCGGCTGCGGCTGCGGCGGCTGGCCATCACCGCCGTCAGCGCGTGGGGGGTGCTCGGCGGGTTCCGGCTGTTCCTCGGCGGCACACACCGGCTGACCGCCGGACTGCCGCTGATGGCCGGCACCGGCCTGGCCTCCGCCGCCACCGACATCCCCGTCATCGCGCTGCTGCAGACCCGCATCCCCGGCCAGCACCTCGGCAAGGCGATCGCCCTGTGGTACACCGGCATCGCCGCCGCGACCACCATCAGCCCGCCCCTGGCCGCCCTCGCCATCCACGCCTGGGGCCTCACCACCAGCTTCGCCATGTCCGGCACGGCACTGATCGCGCTCAGCGGTCTCTCGCTGAGCCGGCTCACCCGCCGCCACCCGGCCGCGGCAACCCCCGCAACCTCCAAGGCGGTCCCTGATGCCTGACGTCCTCACCCTGGTAGGCAGCTTGCGCGCCGCCTCCTGCAACCAGGCCCTCGCCCAAGCTGCCCGGGCCGCGGCACCGCCCCCACTGCACCTGCACCTGGCCGGCAGGCCGGCATCCCGGTCTTCAGCGAAGACCTCGAACAGCACGGCCAGCCCGAACCGGTACGCCTGCTCGCCGACGCCATCCTGGCCGCCGATGCCCTGCTGATCGTGACCCCCGAATACAACTTCAGCATCCCCGGCGGCCTGAAGAACGCCCTGGACTGGCTGTCCCGCGACCCCCGGGAACCGCTGCGCGGCTGCCCGGCCGAGACCGCCGGCGCCACCCTCGGCTCCGGCGGCACCCGGCAGGCCCAGGCCCACGTCCGCCACGTCCTGCACGGCCTCGGCGCGCACTGCCTGCCGCTGCCGCCGCTGGAGATCAGCCACGCCAGCCGCCAGTTCGGGCCGGCCGGCCAGCTGACCGACTCCGCCACCCGCACCCAGCTCCACGGCTACCTGAACGAGTTCGGCAAATGGCTCAGCAGCGACGCCCGCAGGGCCTGACACCAGGAGAGAACCGGCCGCCACCAGGTCACCAGCGAGATCACCAGCCAGGCGTCCGGCTGCTGTCAGGGGTGCCGCCGCCGGACGCAGGAAGTCCGCGTCCGCACCTGGCTCGTGCAGGCCGCCCTGGTGCCGCGCGGCACGGTCGACCGCGACCCAACGACGGTGGCCAACAGCGGCTGCCGGCCCTCGGGGCACCGCCCGCGAACGGGAGTACGAGACCGCTGGTGAGCGCTGGGCCAGAGCGAAGGGGCCTACGCAGAGATCCGGTCCACCAAGCCGCGAACACTTGCATGCGGACTCAACGACTCCCCGGCCGGTCTGGCCGCCTGGACCATCGAAAATTTGCGGGCGTGGAGCAATTGCGGCGGCGACGTGGAATCCCGGTTCATCCGCGACCACCTGCTGGCCAACCTGACTATCTACCGGGCGACCCAGACGATCGGCTCATCGGTGCGCCCGTATTACCAGCACCGGACCACGGCGGGCCGCTGCCGCCGGATGCACGCATCACCGTGCCGGCCGGCTTAGGCTCCGGCGAAACGGCCGAACAGGTGCAGCCCGGTCAGCTCGGCCGGGATCTGGCCCGGCAGCCGCAGCGCAGCGCCGAGGATGTCGTTGAGCTCGTTCATGCTCCCTCCTGGGATTCGCTGCTCGGGGTGCGGGCGCGGGCCGCTATCGGGTCGCTGACACGATGAATGCCGGGGCTGCGGCGAAGAACCGGCCAGTGGAGGCGTCTGCCCGCAGCTGGCTTGACCAGGCATCCAGCCGGCCGGCAAGGCAATCGTCGGCGGCAATGATCCTGCCCAGGGCAGCTGTGTAGATCTGCTCCAGGAAGGCTTGGCTGGGAAGGACGAGCTCAGCGCGAATGCGCACCCGGCTGAGACCTGCGTCCTTGAACAGCCGTGGCAGCTGGCGGCCTGCCCAGCCGTTTACCGTGGAGTCGGCGACCTCGGCGAGCACCCGGCGGGTTGTGCCGCGATCCGGGCTGTCTAGAATGACGCCGCCAAGGTCGAATTCGATGGCCACGACTCGCCCGCCGGGCCGCGTGACCCGCGCCATCTCGGCGACCGCGGCTGCGGGGTCAGGGACGTGCTGCAGCAGCCGTTCGGCCCGGCAGGCATCGAACGTGGCGCCGGCGAAACGGAGCCTGCGGGCATCGGCGGTTTCAAAGGTGACCGGCAAGCCAGTGGCGCGCTGGCGGGCTTCTCGGATCATGTTCTCGCTGAGGTCCACGCCTGTGGCGCGGCCCGCGGAGCCGACCCGGCGGGCCATCGCGAGCACGTCGGCGCCGTACCCGCAGCCGACGTCAAGGACCGAGTGGCCCGGACGCAGCCGCAGCTCGGCCAGCGCGACCTGCTTGCAGCGGCGAACTCCGGGGAGGCTGCTCGCGGCTTGCAGGTAACGGATGAGATCCGACGAGTTTGCCTCATCGGCTACCTCGAACTGGCTCAGGTCGATCGCGTTCATCTGTGTCGATCCCTTCAGCGATGGTCAGATGCCGGTGACCGGCTGGTGGCTCGCCGGCCCGGCCGTGCCGTGGCCCGGGCCGGCTCGGATCGGGCGCCCTCCGGGGCGGGCGGAGAAGGCCGGCGGGCTGCCGCGGCTGGGCCGCCGGCGGCATGGTCGCGGGCGCGGGCACCGGTGACGATCACCAGGGCCAGGAGCTCGAGAGCGGCGCCGGCGAGGCCGAGCTGAGGCACGCCGAGGTGGGAGAGGACTCGTCCGCCCAGTGCCGCGCCGGCGGCGATACCCAGGTACACGGCGGAGGTGTTGAGAGACAGGACCTCCGGTCCGGCGGCCGGGGTGAGCGCGATGAGGCGATGGGCCTGGGCGGGGGTGAGGGACCAGCCCGCCGCGGCCCAGGCGATCACGGCGATGATGGCGATCGGCCTGCCGGCAGCCGGGCCGCGCTGAGCGGCGTAGGCAAGAGCGGTCAGGCTGACCACCAGCGAGGACAGGGCTATGACGATGCTGCGCCGGGCACCCCACCGGTCGGCGGCCTGGCCGCCGAGGGTGTTGCCGGCGAAGGCGGCCGCGCCGTAGGCGAGCAGCAGCCCGCTGATCGCCGGGCCGGTCCAGCCCGTGGCGGCGGTCAGCACGGGCGCGATGAAGGTGTAGAGGGTGAAGGCGCCGGTGATCCACGCGAAGGTCGCGCCCAGGCTCGCCACCACGGCAGGGCGGCGCAGCAGCGCGAGGCGCGCGGACAGCGGGGTTGCCGGGGTGGCCTGGACACGGGGCAGCAGGACGCGGACGCCCAGCCCGCACAGCGCGGCGAGCGCGGCGACGAGGATGAAGGTCCACCGCCAGCCGAGCAGGCTGCCGAGCAGGCTGCCCGCCGGCACGCCGGCGACCAGCGAGACGGTCATGCCGGCCAGCACCAGCGATAGTGCCCTTCCCCGCTCGGCGGGAGGGCTGAGCCGCACCGCGGTGGCCATGGCGATAGGCGAGTACAGGGCAGCGCCCAGCGCGGCCGCTACCCGGGCAGCCATGAGCGCGTGATAGCCGGGGGCCGCCGCGGCGGCCAGGTTCGCCGCCGCCAGCACGGCCATGCCCGCTACCAGGGCATTCCGCCGCTCGAGACGGGCGGCGGCGGCGGTCAGCAGCGGCGCGGCGATGGCGTAGGCGATCGCAAACGCGGTCACCAGCAGGCCGGCCGTGGCTACCGTCGTGTGCAGGTCACGGGCAATGCCCGGCAGTATCCCGGCGACGACGAACCCGTCGGTGCCGATGGCGAAGGTGCCGAGCGCGAGAACGGCGACGCGGAGTCTCATGCCGGCCGCCCGGCCGGTGACACAGGCAGCAGGGGCCCGCGGCCTGACTCCGGCGGGCTCGCCTGGCTGGCCGGCCCTGCCAGGGCGGCGAGCTGGGCGCGCAGCCTCGGCGTCCATGGCACGGGGCGGAATGTCACCGGATCCAGCTTGACGTGCACCCGCTCGGCGGTCGCATGCACCCGGCGGCCGTCAGCAGACCGGACCTCGAAGGCGAGGGTGACGCTGGTCTCGCCGAGCCTGGCGACCCGCATCTCCACGGTCACCTCGCCGGGGCCGGGGATCGGATCGAGGTAGCGGATCGTCTGCTCGCGCACAACATAGTGCTGGTCCGGGTTGAGCGCCGGGTCGCGCTCCCATCGCCAGCCCCGGGCCTCGAAGAACGCTGAGCTGGCCCGCTCCAGAAGCACCAGGTAACGGGCGTTGTGCAGCATGCCCATCGCGTCGAGATCGTCGAAGAACACCCGGGCTGGCCAGCTGAAGCCCGCCCCCGGCGGGCACTGCGCGTCCGCCGGAGACGCGCCCGCGCCGGACCCTGCTTCCCGGCTGCTCTGATCTTGAGCAGCTTGGGCGTGCCCTGCCAGGGAGCCAGGGGTGTTGACCAAGGTTTCGCGCACGGACAGCCTCCTAGGTGGAGAACGGCCGTTCTCACGCTAACAGAACGACCGTTCTCACGCAACCTGGAGCCGTGGGCCGGACCCTGGTAGGCTGAGAACGACCGTTTCCCGGAGGAGACCATGAGCACCGTGAGCGACACCGACGCCCGTGAGGCGGTCCTTGACGCGGCAGACCGGCTGTTCTACGAGCGCGGCTTCCAGTCGGTGTCCATGGACGAGCTCCGGGACGCGGCAAGGGTGCCGCTTAAGCGCATCTACGCCTCCTTCCCGTCCAAGGCTGACCTGGTGCAGGCCTACCTGGCCCGGCGCGACGAACGCTGGCGGGACGAGATCGAGCGGTACGTCACCCGCCGCAGCGACGACCCCCGGGAGCAGCTGCTCGGCGTGTTCGACGCGCTGGAGGCCTGGATGCGCCACGCGACGCCGTACCGGGGGTGCGCCTTCCATAACGCATTCGGCGAACTATCCGGCACCTCGCCGTCCGCCGCCGGCCTGGTCCGGGACAACAAGCACCACCTTCGCGAGTTCCTCGCCCGGACAGCGCGGCGAGCCGGGCTGCGCCAGCCCGCGGAGCTGGCGCTCCAGCTCATGCTGCTGGCCGAGGGCGCCCTGATCACCGCCGCCATCGACAACGACCCTGCCGTCCCCCGGACGGCAAAGACCGCCGCCGCCGTCCTCATTGACGCCGCCACCTGACCCAGGTCCAAGCCGCACGCGCCACCGTCCCTGCTGCGCCGACTTACGCGGGCCGGCACCGGCCGGCTTGCGCCGCGCCGCAACTGGGCGGCTCGCCTTCCTGCTGGCGGTCGCCGACTTTGAGGGAGAGCGCGTCCTAGCTCGTAGCTCAGGCGCCGCGTAGGCGCCCTGTTCGAAGGTGCCCGCTGCGTCGGTCAGGGCGAGATGCGCTGGCACAGCCAGCGCAGCGACAGCGGGTAGCGGTAGTCGATGCCCACGTGCGTGGCGTCGAACAATTCGCAGCGGATCACCTCGTCGGTGACGCCAGCGTGCCGTAGCGCCAGGCGGAAGGCCTCGGCGCCAACATCGGGGAACCACTCGTCTCTGGTGCCTGCGTCGATCCAGATCGCTCGCAGCGGCCGGAGCGCGTCAGCGTGCCCGGGCACCATCCGGACTGGGTCCCAGGCCAGCCATCGATGCCATGTCTCGGCCCGCAGCACCCCGGTCACCGGGTCGAACGGCAGCTCCGCCGTGCCGCCTTCCCAGGCGGAGAAGCACGCGGCAACGCCGGGGAGCCCGAGCAACATCATGTCCTCCTCCGTGGCAAACGGCTCCCGGGACCGGAAGTCGTCCAACCAGGCCATGATGTCGCCGTCGTATTTGCGCAGGTGGCACAGCGCGTCGCCGAACTCAGGGAGGTAGCACAGCTCGTACAGAGGGTCCCCGGCGTGGGTGGCCAGCGGGCCGAACAGGTCCGGGCGTAGCATGGGCGTGATCATCGCGCCGAACCCGGCGCTCGATTTGCCGGTGATGGCCGGTGGGCGGGGGCGACCAGCGTCCGGCACCGAGCGTCCACCCAGGGAACCACTTCATCACACAGGTATGAGTGGTACCGCCCGGTGCCAGGCTAGTCCACGAAGTGGCTGCCGCCGTAGCCGGCCCACCGTCGACATACACCACGAGCGACGGGGCGCCTCGCCGCGGGCGAACACAGCGTCCGCGGTCTCCGGAAACGGCTGGCGGAACGCCGAGCGGTTCCACCACATCGCCAGCTGCCGTCGTATCCGGGCGGCCGGTACACCCACAGCGGCCGCTCGTGCGGGTCACCCACCGGTTCCCGCGCATCAGTTCGCTGGAGATCACATGATCTTCGATGCGTCGAGACAGCTCAGCGGACCAGGACAGCATTGGTCTCCCTCAAACGATCGTTTCGGCTGGATCCTCGGCGGCACGGCAATCCCGGACGTCTGGAAAGGGCCAGCGTCCGGGCAGGCACCAGGCACGCTGCGGCCTTTCCACGGCACGACGGTGCGCTTCTACGACCCGTCGATCGCCGCCCGGCGATCCACCTGGATCGACCCGGTCAACGGCCGCGTGCGGCGCTTCCTCGGCCGGGCGGTCGGCGACGACATCGTCTTGGACGGCCTCGACGATGACCCGCCTGAGCGGTGGAGCTTCCGCGACATCGTCGCAGACTCATTCCGCTGGACCCTGGGAGGTGTCCGGCGACGGACGCAAGACCTGGCACCTCGATGAGGAGATGCTTATCCGCCGCCGAGCCTGAAAGGAGCCCTACTGTCCCGGGCGCGCCTCCCAAATCCGCGAAAGTTCCCGCCCACGCCTGAAGCACCCCTCCGCCGTACATGCTCGACTCCGAATGAGGTAATCATGCGCCACTCGCCCACCTCAGCCCGCCCGGCCCCAGTCGTCCGCGGGCCCCGCTCGTGGAGCAGTTCGCCGGCTGGAGCGCCGCGCACCGCAAGACGGTGGTGTTCGGCTGGCTGCTGCTGGTACTCGCAGCCGTCACGCTCGGGCAGATGCTCGGCACCAGGAACGTGCAAAGCTAGGACCAGGGCCAGGCAGGCCGGGCCGAGCACGTCTTGAACCAGCCGGACGTGACAACGCCGGCCATCGAGGACGTGCTGATCCAGGCACGCGCGGCCGGAGGTTCCTTGACCAGTGGCTCCGACATGCGTCGTGCGGCCGTGCAGGTCACCGCGGCACTGAGCCGCCTGCCGGGCGCCGCGCAGGACGTCAGCTCCCGCCTGACTCGGGCGGCAGTTCCCTGCTGTCGGCCGACGGCCGCTAGGCCCTGGTGACGTTCACCGTCGCGGGCAACCCGGCCCCAGCCGTGCCCGCTGCGCAGCAGGCCGTCGCAGCGGTGGGCCCCCGCCACCCCGGCCTGCGAATCGAAGAGACCGGACACGCCAGCGTCAATGAGGCGATCAACACCAGCGTGAGCAGGGACTTCCGCCGCGCCGAGGTGACCTCGGTGCCGATCACGCTGATCCTGCTGCTGCTGGTGTTCGGTGCCCTGGTCGCCGCGGGCATCCCGCTGTTGCTGGCCGGCACCGCGGTGGCCAGCGCCATCTCACTGCTGGCGATCCCGAGCAGGTGGCTGCCGGGTCAGCTCCACCACATCTTCGGTGGTGCTGCTGGTCGGGATGGCGGTCGGCGTCGATTACTCGCTGTTCTACCTGCGCCGCGAACGCAAAGGAACGCGCCGCTGGGCGGTCCTTCGGCGACGCGCTGCGGATCGCCTCGGCGACCTCCGGCCGCGCCATCGTCCTGTCCGGGGTAACCGTGATGATCTCCCTGGCCGGGCTGTTCCCGTCCGGGATAAGCGCTTTCTCCGGCCTGGCAATCGGCACGATCATCGTGGTCTACCTGTCGGTGCTCGGGTCGGTCACCGTGCTGCCGAGCCTGCTGGTCTGCCTAGGCGCCTTCGCCGACCGTGGCCAGATCCCGCTGATCGGCCGCCGCCGCACCCCGCCAGCCAGTCACGCCTGTGGCGGCGATCGTCACCGCCAGCCTGACCGGAGGCGCCCATGTCCTAATCGTCTCGGTACCACTCGCGGGCGACGGCACCAACCCGGCGTCGACGCGCGCCCTCGCCGACCTGCGCGGCAGCGTGCTGCCCGCCACGCTGGGCAAGGTCAGCGGGATCACCTACAACGTGGCCGGCACCACCGCAGCCAGCCACGACTTCTCCGCCGCCCTGGACCGCAGCGCCCCGGTCGTGTTCGCGTTCGTGCCCGGCCTGGCGTTCCTGCTGCTGATGATGGCCTTCCTCTCCCTGGCGATCCCGGCCACGGCGATCGGGCTGAACCCTGCTGTCCGTCGGCGCCGTATCTGGCGCACCGTCCGGCCCCGCCTGATACGCGAGGTCCACTGCGAGCAGGCGTACATGTGGGAATGCTGGTGGTGCCTCGGCAGAACGGCATCTCCGGAGGCAACCGGCGAGCTTCGCTGGGATCCCCCGCTTGATGGCCGCCGGCCGGCAGGCAGCTACCTGCGCGGCCCAGACCAGCCTGCCGGTGCGAGCAGATCCGCGCCGTGGCCGGCTCCGCCTCGGCCGCCAACTCGGGCCAGCTCGTCGTGACCGCTGTCGAGGCCTGCCTTCCGCTCGCGGCGACCCGGCATGCGTGGGACGGGCGGCTGGCGGCCGGCACCGTGAACGGCAAGCCCATCAGGTGGAGGCGCTGCTGGCCGGGGCCACGCCGGCGCACCAGCAGTCGCAGGTTGGGCGGCGCACTCGCGCATCCGAATCACGGCGGGGGTGGTCCCCGGAACAGCGCGCAGTGCCTCAAACGCCGGCCGCCGCCGGCGCGAGCGGCGCACCGCCCTCAGCGACCTCGCGGTGACGCTCCTGAGGGCGCCTGCCAATGGCAAGCTGAATGGCCGCGTAAGGAACCCGGCGACCAACCAGCCCCCACAGCGCGGGGCGGGGCAGGAGACGGTCGCCCAGAGGATTGGAGCGAAAGGAACGGCTGGACGAACACCCCAGCCGCGTGGCCAACGTGCACGATCACAGCCGCCAAGACTGGGCCATCAAACTCCTCACCTGGCCGGGTATGGCAACCCCTCTAGGGCGGCGCGCTGCTTCAACCGCGCTAGAAGGCGAACACGGCGACCACGGTCAGCGCCAGCCAGAACACGCCCAGTGCGAGCCCGGCCGTGGCGAGCCCGCCGCCGCGCCCGCCGGTGCGCC